>JBGSHH010000200.1:0-13897 GCA_041752355.1 Pirellulaceae bacterium
GATGCGGAATTCTGGGGGTAAGGCGGCGGTGAGCAAGCGTTTCAGTTTGGCGATGCCGCCGGACGTTTTGAGGCGCTCGCTGAGATATTTCAGCTCACGACTTTCAAACTCCTGACGCAGTGCCGCGCATAAACCATGCAATCGCTGGGCGGCCCACCACTGTTTGGTCTGCTGGGTTAAGCGACGATCTTGCAACCGCTTCGCCCGCTCGTGCTCCAGGTATAAGACCGTGAGGATCGCGATCTCCACCCACGCCCGCACCGCCGTAAAGCTTTGCAAGCTATACTGCGCGAAGCCTAAGGTCGACTTCAGTTCCTTGAAGAACAACTCGATCTGCCAACGCAGCGAGTATAACTCCAGCACCTCACTGACGCTCAGGTGCAAAGCATTCGTCATCAGGATCTTCACGTCGCCTGGTTTCGCTGTCGACAAGTGGGGTTTCATGGTCGAAAAGATCAACTGCACGCGGCCGACGCTGCGCACGGTGGCTCTTTCCTGATAGGCGTAGTACACGCGCGGTTTCTGTTTCGGCCCCAAACGCCACTTCGACAACCGCCGATACTCGGCATATTGTCCCGTCGACGCTTGGAGCCTGATGGTCTTGAGCGACAGACTCGTCCAATCCTTCAAACGAGAATTCAGTTTCGGCCGTTGCCCGCGCTGGCCTTCATACACGCGCTCGGGGTTGGCCGGAAAAATCCAGGTATAATTCCGCTCTGCGCAGGCCTTTCGCACGACTTCCGCGTCATAGGCCGTATCGCCGAGCACGACGACTTCCGCGCCTGCTGGCAGCGGCAGCGCGCGAATCAAGTCGGCGGCGGCTTCCGCCGTGGTGCGATGCGTGAGGCCCTGCTCCGCGCAGTATTCCTTCGTGAGATGCGGATTCTGACAGGGAATGCGGATGCCGGAAGGCGTGATCAACAGCCCGAACGTGAAGCTGTGGCATTTTTTAAAGACGATTTTCTTCTTTTGATAGCGCCGGCCCTGAGCGGGGCGTCGGGGGCGGTTGCCGGTGCTGTAGGTGTTCTGCGTCCTCTTGCCGGACTGACTGACCAGCGTGGCATCCAGGAGAAAGAGGAACTTGCCGCGTTTGCTTTCCCGTTTCAGCAGCAGCGCTGTCAGCGGCGAATTGAAGTCGTGCTTCTGCCAGCGTGGCCGCGCGAGAAAACGCGTCAGTTCACCACGATGCACCGTATCCGAGGCGACGACCCCAGCCGCCTGCGAGCAGGACATGCGGCCGCGATGCAGGATGAACGCCAGCACCATTCGTAGGACCATCTGAGCAGCAACCCGGCCCAGCGCTGTTTGTGCCAGAAACCCCTTGAGCGAAGCGGCCGATTCGGAGACGATGATCATCGTGAGCTCTGCGTTACATGACGGGTGAGATTCAAAACAACTTGTCATGGACCAGAGCTCACATTCTTGGCAAGACCAGTTTCCCTGCTAGCAATCCAAATAGCGCAACTTCAAAATGCGCCAGCGAGGGAAGAGTTATGGTGGCGATGTCCCAGCGCCGCGGAGATAGCGAGCGGTTGAATGGCCCAGACGCCGTGGGACACTTCGCACGCGACGTCAACACACCTCCACGGCTCAAAGTAATGCGACGTGCGCTCTTCCCTCGTTCGCGCTTCGGGCTGGTTGTACACACTTGTGTAGATACAAATGACTGCCCCTGTGTAGTTTACTCAGGTGCTGTGAGAACTGAAATCGCTGCAACGCGATCGGGCAGTTTTGCGGTTCGTGTGCCGTGGCCGCAGTTTTTGCAAAGCCACACTGAACCACCCTGGAAGTCCCACGCTTCCGCGGCGACACGGGCATCCAGTTCTTCGCGAGTTGAATCGTGTGTTCCGAAAGCTACGATCTGCTCAGGGCAATTATCACAAGTGACTATCAACACTGGACCGTCGTCATGAGTGAGCTTAGCGGCCATGTGTCTTTACCGAATAACTTGTTGACAGGATGAATCAGCAAGCCTAGCGGGTAGTTAGTTAGTCGGTTCCAAAGTTTCAAACGGCGTGAGAGGCCGACAGATTCTCAAGTAGCCTATTACGAATGTGGCTTTTCGCGTCGCTGTAGTGATCTCTCATCGTTCGATTCACGTTCCGCGAACAGGCGAGCAATCGCCTCGATTGATGCTTCCAGTGCAGAACCCACGTGGGCAGAATTAGTGACGGAGTCCGAGTCAACCAGCGCCAGGGCGACATAAGCGACCGCATCACCGGCAAAGTCAGCAGGGCAATCACTGCCGATATCTTCAGGAGAGAATTCGAAAAAGACACCGGGATGCGGCGGGAACTTTCGGGGCAAGCGATTCAGGGGAATCAGCGCTTTTAGAGCGATTTGCGTTTCCGCAGTCGGAGTGGAGGCAAACCGGTGCATCGCGTTGATGAGACGGGGCATGGAATCGTCTTTGTCAAAGCGTGCTTCCCAATACGGCAGCATGGTCTCGGCACAACGTACCAGGATTTCGCGAACCGTTTCCGTGTCGTCGGAGTTGCAGACAGCGGCTACCCAGTCGTCCATTTGCAGCAGCTGTATTGAAGAATTGGAATCGCGTACCATGGTGTCATTCCTTTCGGCATAACGCCCCACGCGCAGCGAGAGGCTGGGCGAAATCTTCGTCGTCATTTCAACAACACTGGAGCTGACAAGTAGTGTCAAAGCACTTGGTGCATACGAAAACGTAAATCAGCGCAGAGTCTGGAAGCTTGGCCTCGGGAAAATCGAGTGAATCAATCTGAGCAAGAAACTGCATCGGAGAACCACAGCACTCCGGCTGCCATTCAACCTGAATCCACTCAGGTGTGCCACCAATGCGCGTAAATGCTTTCTTACCCGTCGCCGCGTTCGTGAAACGAATCTCTGGATACGAAGCCATAAAATGTGATCTCACCCAGCTTGGCATTAGAATATTTCGGCCTATGACTTCTAGGCAGTAGATGAAATTGTAGTACGTGGTTGCGCTCGTGTCATCCGATTCTTGGCGTGCCAGCCGCCACTGTCAGGTGCTCCTCGGCCTAACGGGACATTGTCTGTTAGAATGAATGTTGCAATCTCTGCCAGCGAAACCTGCGACGTTGGTTTGATATTCACGCGACTCCATTTGGGCTAAATTGCCATGACCACCTACGAAGATTTCCTCCACGCCTATCCCCATCTCCGCGACATCCTCGGCGGGACGTTGCGACTCAATGTGCTGGGGCCTGGTAAGCCGGTGACAGCGAATCAGGCGCAACTCGCGGCGCTGGATGTTAAGCAACTCTTTGCCGGGAAAGCGATTCGCGACACCAGCGCTGCCAACTGTTGCCTGTCGGGCGTCTGGCTGTTGTACGACTTTCTCGACGAGTCGCACACCATCAGTCAGGAGATCAGCACCACCGATGGCAGCTATTGGCACGGCATCATGCATCGGCGCGAGCCGGACTATGGCAACGCGAAGTATTGGTTCCATCGTGTGCGGCAGCATCCGATTTTCGACGAGCTGGCTGCCGCCGCCTGCGCGTTGGCGAAAGACGCCGCCATCGATCCCCCCGCCGAGTTTCTCCGCACACAGCCGACGTGGGATGCCGACACCTTTGTCGATCTCTGTCAGGCGATCGCGGCGGGGCGCTCGACGAGTGAGAAGCTTGCCCGCGAGGTGGCGCAGTTGGAGTGGCGGCTGTTGTTTCAACATTGCTACCTCCAAGCACTAGGCACGGAAAATCGTTAAGATCGCTACCAACGACAGGCCGAGTTGCGGTAAGTTATGGCTCCGAGCCGGCGGGAAATAGACGTCCCGGCTACCAGCGAACAGAATCAAGGGAAGTTCGCTCGCCCGCGCAAGTTTGAGGAAGTTCATGGCGTTTCAATTTCAATGTCCGCAAGGTCACCTGCTCGAAGGGGATGAATCGCAAGCGGGTCAAACCTGCCAATGCCCGACCTGCGGCATGGCGTTCATCATTCCCGCGCCGCTGGCGGCACCCGTCGCTGCGTATGAACCGGTCGTAACCCAGCCTGAGCGGCCTGCGTTTCCGCAGGTGGGTCCCGGCGTTCAGACGACGCTCCCCGGCGTGGAACAAGGCCCCACCCTGCTGCATATTCCCTGTCCCAATGGGCACGAACTGGAAACGCCGCCGGAGATGCTCGACCAGGAAGTGATGTGTCCGCACTGCAACGCGCAATTCAAGTTGCGGGAGCGCGACAGCGTCGAATTTAAACGCAAGCGACAAGATGAGGAAGAACGTCGCATCGCCCGATCTGGTAAGCTCTGGTTCAACTGGGCGATCACGATCGCGGTGCTGATTGTGATTTTCCTCGTTGTGCTCATCGCGGTGCAGATGAATCGCTAGTGCTGGGGGCTGCGGTGAACACATTCAGGTTAAGCAAGCGCCAGCTTCAACTCCACAGCTTATGGCGAGGCCTTCGTCCGCTTCCGTCGATTAGGGCCGGGATGGACGATTGTCTTTGGCAACGCTTGGCCTAGTTCTTCTATGGATTCGATTGGAATCGCTGTGTTGCACACGTCGAGAACAACAAGCTTTGGGATCTTCTTAAACGTCTCGAGGGAGTTCAGAGTGATGTTTGTGGATTCCAGCCGCAATATGGCGATGTTTGGATGCCGACGAAGGTAACGCACACCATCGTCTGTGACAGTAGTATGCGGCGCGCTTAATTCTTGCAGTGTCGGTATGCCAGCGGCCTCTCGCAGATCGTTGTCCGAACAGCGGCCTTGGTTGAAATACAACCCCATCGGAACGCCTGTGTTCTCACAAAATGCGATGTGTGCGCCCTTCGCTCGCCAATATTCTCTCAGCCGAACTTCGCGCGGCGTACGCAATAGCTCGTATCCGAAAATAATGGCGATACCGCTAACCACAATGGCAACAAAAAAAGTGGAAAGCGAAAATTGCCAGCGACGTCTATCGTAACGCATCACTGTCTCCACAGTTTCATGTCGGCGATGCGCTTCGGCACGGGCGGCGAAAGAAATACCGCCATCTTGCCTTTTCCACAATCGTCTCAGCTTCGATCTCAGTCCGGTTGTGAAGATAGTTCGATCCAACCAACTAGTTCGCCAACGCCCTTGATTTCTTGTCTGGGGACTATATTGAGCACATTGTAAGCATGGCCTCGCCCCGGAGCCGATAGCAATTCTCCGTTTTTTGCCTTCAGTCTAGCAGGTGAACACGGCGATTTAGCGATTTTTGATCCGGCATAGCCTGGCTTTAACTCAACGACCGCAACATCGGACGATTCGATCTTCGCCAAGGATACCCAGTCGAAATGTGTGACTGACAAGTTGACATCCTCTTCGTGGAAAAGCGTTGGCCTGATCGCAGAGAGGGAAATGACGCGCGAGTCCAAGCTTGGACACAAAGCAGCATCCACTTTCTCCGTTACACGACGAAGAATCAATGCTTCTGGATCGCGGAAGTCTATGGCGTAAAGCTCCCCGAATAAGGGAATCACATCGCCTCGCTTGACTAGAAATCCAAAGCCTTCCGGCGCATGCAAGGAACTCGAGCAAAGCGGGCTCTTCTCTAGATGGAAAGTCAATTGACTCTGGGTGGCCGATTGACGCTTGACGGTAAACCGGGGATATCCGCCTGTCGGAGAAGACATGGCAACGCGGCGGCCGTGGTCGTCGGCTTTCAGATAAAGTTCATCCGCAACCTTGCCAGTGCGGGACCACTCCCTTATACCCACCGGCAACGTGCTAGGCGGCGGTGCAGCCACGGCCATTCCAGGAACAAATACGATGCAGAGTGCCAGGCCGTTCAGCAAGGTTGTCATGTTCGATCTCCGCCAAACACGGGTTCCACATTTCAGTGTGCCTGTCAACGTCGATTTGTCGGAGTATATCGCGCCAAGCTGCGAAGCACATTCCCCCGCGTTGCCCGTTCCTCACGTTTTTGCGCAAACAAATGGGCACTGGGCGGACCTTGCTAGTTCTTGGACCACGGGCGCAATTCGCCGCCAGCGCATCCACCCGACACGCTCAAGCTGAACGCGCGGCATGAAATAGACACGTCGTCCCAGCGGCGTCACATGATCGAATTCGATGGAGGCCCTGTGTATTTCTCCTACCGGGAATTCGGTCACGCATGCAATCGATGACAGCGGCAGAGTTATTGTGCAAAAGAGACTGGATACGCGAATATGGGAGCCATCGACGATGATGTGGCGAAATCTCGGAGCGAAGCACATTACGGCCAGCGCAAGAACCAAGAAAGCAATCGCCGTCAGCCAGAACATCGGCGACTGCATCATCAGCGCAACGACGAACCACATTGCGACTAGCCCCAATGTCGACAGCGGCGCAAAGACCAGATAGAAGGTCGTGGACGAATGGGAAATACGTTGCATGATTTCGCCAACAAAAAAGATTGCAGTCCCCTCGCTTCTTAGGGCGGTCGGGGCGCTGTCGTCAGTCTGCTACGGCGCTCGCATTCTACGACAGCGGTGCGCATTGCGTCACGTTCCTTCCATCTCGACGCTTGCGCGGGCCCCACTCGCATTTCACCGTTCCCGGGAATTGGAAAGCACATTCTGTCTCGACAATTGTGTGACAGGTTCGCACAGTGTGAGCGGGACAAGCGCGCGGTAATCGGACTTTTGCTGCCGCCATATTGCTCTCGTAATTTCTCGCCTTCGGGGCGGTTTCTGCGGGTAAATCGCTCATTTTTCTCGCTTCTTAGCTTGCCTTCGAATTTCGCGCATCAACTTGGTACGGGAAATGCAAATCAGACGTGCACGTTAGTGGAAACTGTTGATTTGCGACCGCACTGGACGGAATGGACAATGACGATTGATTCACGAGGGAGAATGGGGATGGCGCTGTTGCTAGGGCGAATGCCGTGGGGCGTGGTGCTGTTGGTCGTCGCACTGGCGGGATGTTCGCGGCAAGCGGAAATCGCCTACACGTTGCGCGCGGATACCGAAAAGCTGGAGATTCCCCAGAAGCATCAGGATCAAATCTCCGACTACCTCGACTATCTCTACGGGACTCCGAGCGATCCGCGACTCTCGATTCCTCGGCCCGCCGATGAAGCAGCGACAGATGATGCCACGTCGAGCGAACCCACCACCGAGGACGCCGCTAAACCTGGGCCGATGTCGATCCTCAAGATGGATAAGCCTGGCTACGATCGACAAACACTCAAGCTCGGTCATGCCGTTTACGTGCAGCAATGCGTCGGTTGTCACGGCACCTCGGGCGATGGCTTGGGGGCAGCGGCGAAGTACCTCAATCCGCCGCCACGCGATTATCGCAAAGGGACATTCAAATTCACCTCCACGCCGCTAGGTTCCAAGCCGCGACTGGAAGATCTGAAACGAATCATCATTTACGGCGCCAAAGGCACTTCCATGCCTTCGTTTCGCTGGCTTCCCGAAGACGAATTGGACGCAGTGATTAAATATGTGCAAGTGTTGAGCTATCGCGGTGAACTCGAATTGGCGCTGCTGACCACAGCCGAAGATGAATTAGACGAGGCAGATGATTTTGAGCCGGCCGCCGTGGCGGCGATGGCGCAAGATATTTCAGACAAGTGGGATCGTGCTGAAAGCGAAAAAGTCTTGGCGGTTACGGTGAATCCGCCCCGCACCGAGGAATCGATTCAGGCGGGAGCACTGGCGTTCGCGGAAATGAACTGCGTGAAGTGCCACAATCGCGACGCCCGCGGCAGCAAGACGGCTGACGTCGGCCAGGATACATGGGGACGCACCGCGTTTCCCGCCGACCTGACGATGGGGACTTTGCATGGTGGCCGTCGGCCCATCGATATCTATCGTCGCATCTATTCCGGCATCAATGGCACGCCGATGCCTTCGTCGAAGGAACCGGATAGCACGAAAAATGAAACGGCCGAGGAACGTTCCAATCGAATTTGGAATCTGGTGCACTTCGTCACCAACGTGATTGAGAACAACGAAATACCCGCTCCGTCGCAGGCGATCATCGACGAAACGATGACGCGAATTAAGAACGAAATCAATCAGCCGCCGCCGGCGCCTGACAGCGAGTAAATCGTCGCCGCCACGTTTCTATTGCTTTGTTCGAGTGAGTTATCACCTGTTTTGTTTAGGTTGTAGTTATGGATCAAGCCAACCTCGCTGCCAAACGCGCCGAACTCGCCCGTTTGCAAACCGAAGCCGCCAAACTCGAAGCGGAAATCGATGCCGCTGCCGAAGGTCAGGCCGATTGGTCCGGTCGTGGCTATTACTTGACGTACTACGCGACAGCGGGCTTCTTTTTGGGCATGGTGGCAGCGCTCACGAGTCTGGTGTTTAACGTCGTCGGCGCGAGCGTCGCCGGCGAGAATCCGTTGCAGTTGATCAAGGTTTACTTAACGTTTGGCCTGGGCGAGAAGGCGCTCGATCCTAATCTCGATTCCGGCGTAGCGCTGGCGATTGGCTGCTGTTTGTATATCGCGACAGGCATGTTGTTGGGCATTGTGTTTCACGTGGTGCTCACGCGATTTGCTGCGAAATCGGGATTGCTGGGCCGTTTAGCTTGCGCTTCGGCTGTGGCGATTGCCATTTGGTTAATCAATTTTTATCTGTTGCTGTCGTGGATTCAGCCGCTGCTGTTTGGCGGCAATTGGATCACGAGCACGGATCCTGTGTATTTGCCTTGGTGGGTTGCGGCCTCAACGCATTTGGTCTTCGGCTGGACGATGGCCTTGATCTACCCCTGGGGATTATTCCAACCCTATCGTTTGCAGACGGAGCAATCATGACGACGACCGCTGTGTCCTCGCCTACACTGACGCCGACGCACCGTGACTTGGTCGATGAGAAAATCGTGATCGCGTACTATCTGGCCGCGCTCACGTTCCTAACGATCTCGATGCTGGCTGGCATTTTGATGGCCTTGCAACTGGTGCACTGGAACGTGCTTACCGGTATTGAACTGCTGTCGCCTGGTCGCTGGCGGATGATTCACACCAACGCCGTGGCGTACGGTTTTTTGGCCAATGCGTTTTTGGGAACGTTACACTGGGCCGTGCCGCGACTCACGTTTCATCGCGTCGCCCATCGCGGCTTGAGCTGGTTCATCTTCGTCGCTTGGCAAGTGATCGTGCTATCGACAGCGGTCGGCATCATCGTCGGCCCGACGTTTCAGGATCAACCCTGGCTGCTAGACATGGCCAAGACGTATCATTTGCCCATGAACTTAGGCGCGCAAGGCTTGGAATGGGGCGAGACGCCGTTCTGGATCGATCCGGTCGCCTTGCTGGGCCTGGCGCTGGTGGCGGTCAATTTCATGGTGCCGATTGCCAAAAGCAAAGGGCCGATGTACGTCACGCTGTGGTACTTCATGGCGGCGTTTGTGTGGACGTTCCTCACCTATGCGATGGGCAATCTGTTGCCGGAGTACACCGTCGGCGGTACCAGCGCTGGCGCGATCGGCGGCCTGTTCATTCACGACCTGGTCGGCTTGTTTGTGACGCCACTGGGCTGGGGCTTGATGTATTACTTCGTGCCGATATTGCTTAAGAAGCCAATCTGGAGTCACGGTTTATCACTGGTCGGCTTCTGGGGATTGGCGTTCTTCTATCCGCTGCAAGGCATCCATCACTTTCTGTACACGCCGATCCCGATGTTCTTACAGTACGGAGCCGTCATTTCGACGATCGCTGTCGAATTGGTAGTGGCGACGGTGGTGATCAACTTTTTCGGCACGCTGGTGGGTCGCAGCCGCGAGATCTTTACGAATCTACCGATTCGCTATTTCTACACAGGCATGGTGTTCTACTTCATCACCTGTTTTCAGTGCGCATTGCAAGTGACCCTCACCTTCCAGAAGTTGATTCACTTCACCGACTGGGTGGTGGGCCACGCGCATCTGGTGATGTTTGGAGTGTTCTCGTTATGGCTATTTGGCATCATGACCTATCTCTTTCCGCGATTGCTGGGCCGCGAGTGGTATAGCCGTCGGTTGTGCGAGTATCACTATTGGCTTTCGACCGTGGGTCTGTTCGTGATGTTTCTCGACCTGACGCTGGCGGGAATTTTTCAGGGTTACTACTGGGCGTCATTGCAACCTTGGGAAGTCTCGACGATTGGGTCGCAACCCTTTTGGATCACCCGCGTTTTCGCTGGCTTGGCGATGTTCGGTGGGCTGCTGTGTTTCCTTTACAACCTTTACATGACGGCGCGCGGTCACGAATCAAGCCGCGAGGCGACTGCCGTTGCTGCCGCCGCAGTCTGATGAATCACTGGTTTGCGTATCGGAGTGAACGATGTTTGAAAGTAAGTCTGGCATCTTCTTCATTGCAGGTATTGGCTTCTTTGTACTGGCCTTCCTAGGCAATGGCCTGGTGCCGATGATCATGTACAAAGACCGTCCTGAGAAGACCGCCGAAGAAGTGGTGAACAAGCGAGTCCTCGTGCAATTTCGCGACTTGAGCGAACGTTATCCCGAGTCGTTCCAAGCCGCCTTTGGCGAGCCGACTTCGGAAAACTGCGCGGAAGCATTACGTCTGGGCCGACAAGTGTATGTCGGCGAAGGATGCTGGCATTGTCATAGCCAGTTCGTGCGGCCCGTGTCGAATGAATCGCGACGTTGGGGAGCGGTCTCACAGACGGACGAGTACGAAAACGAATTACAACGTCCCGTGATGTTCGGTACGCGCCGCGTGGGTCCCGATTTGAGTCGCGAAGGGGGACGCCGCGGCAACGATTGGCATGCGATGCATTTCTTCCATCCGCAAACCGTTTCCAGCGATTCACCGATGCCAGAGTATCCCTGGTTCTTCGATGGCGCACCGGACAAACCGACACGCCGCGGCATCGCCATCATGACTTATGTGCAATGGCTAGGCTCCTGGCACGAGACCTATCCGTACTACGAAGAACTGCCGGAAATGCAAGGAGAATGATCACATGACGACAACGCTACGGACCAAGCGCTTGCAAACGTGGACCACGATCATCATGGCCGTGCTGATCCTGATTCCCAGCATGTATGGGTTTGTCGGCAAGTTCATCGAGTTCGTGCATATCTATCGCGGAACTCAAGGGGGCGAGTTCGCCGTCGCACCGATCATGAATTACCTGCTAGCGAGCGCTGGGTTCTTCTTTATGCTGCTCTGGGCAGCCTGGAATGGCATGTTTCGCGATATTGAAATTCCCAAACAACAAATGCTCGATAACGAAGCACTACTCGATCGCTAAGCACGGAGTCAACTACATGCCGGATACTACACCGCCCGAAGTCGAACATCAGCATCACCACTACACAGGCAACGACATACCTTGGTATGTGCGCGTCATTTGGATTGGCTTTTGGGTCTTCGCCGTCGCGTATACGATTCGCTACCTGTTTCCCGCGATGCAGTTGGAGCTCTTTCAACGGCCATGACGCCCTCTGTGGATCAACCGCATTGCGATTATTGCGGACTACCGATCGCGGGCGCCCCATCGCCTGCGACTGAAGCGCGCTACTGCTGCTATGGCTGTCGCTTCGCGGCGTCCGTGACGCAGGCCAGCGGTGAGACAGGCGAAGCGCGCTGGACGATGACGCGCCTGGGGTTGGCCCTGTTTTGCTCGATGAACGTGATGGTCTTCACCATGTTCCTCTGGTCGCAACCCGAGACAGTCTTGGAACCGGCTGCCGCCATTTTGTACGACGTGGCGCGCTATGCTTGCCTGTTGTTCACGACGCCGGTGCTCTTGCTACTGGGCGCGCCGCTGCTGGACGATGCCTGGCGCGAACTTCGGCGAGGCAAGCCATCGCTCAACTTGCTGCTCGTATCGGGTGTAGGCGCTTCGTTTCTGTATTCGCTCTGGGCCGTTTGGAACAACGCCGGTCATGTGTACTTTGAAGTCGCTTGCATGGTGCTAGTCGCGGTGACACTGGGTCGCTGGCTGGAAGCATCCGGGAAGTTGCGGACGACAGAGGCGCTTCGCGCCCTACAGCAATTGCTCCCCGATCAGGTGCGTCGTGTGGCAAGCGAGAGTGAAGAGCTCGTACCGCTGGGGGAGGTCGTTTGCGGCGATCAACTGCGCGTCTTGCCTGGCGAGCATCTGCCGACCGACGGTCGGATCGATCGCGGACAAGCGACGCTCGATGAGCGCACCGTGACAGGTGAAAGCGTTCCCGTCGCGAAACAGGCGGGCGATGTTGTTTATAGCGGTACATTGAACCTCGATGGCGAACTGATTGTTGAAGTCACGTCGCCTCCGGGCGCTGGCACGCTGGAGCGATTGATCGCCGCGGTGATGTCGGCCGCCGATGGTAAAGAGCGTTTTCAACGTCTGGCCGATACAATTTCCGCCTGGTTTCTGCCGATTGTGTTGATCATTGCCGCGCTGACATTCGTCTGGCATGGGACGAATTACGGGTTGGCTCCCGCGATATTGGCAGCTCTTGCCGTCGTGGTCATCTCTTGCCCTTGCGCTTTAGGATTGGCGACACCGCTGGCATTATGGTCGGCAGTAGGAGCGGCGACACAACGACACATTCTGGTGCGCGATGGCGATGCCTTTTCGAAACTGGCGGATGCCAATGTCGTTTGCTTCGATAAGACCGGCACGTTGACCACGGGTTGTGAACTCTGCAAGATTGACATTTTCGATGGCTTCGATCGCGACGCGGTGCTCGCCATGGCCGCCGCGCTCGCGAATGCGTCAACCCATGTGCTGTCGCAAGCGATTTGCGACTATGCTGCGCGCGAGGGCGTTTCCCGTTCGACAGTCACCGTGGTCCGTACCGTAGCCGGACGTGGCGTCGAAGGACGACTGGCCCATAGCGGCGTGAAAATTCAGCTTGGTAGTCAGCGTTGGATGACTGAGCAAGGTCTTGAGGATGTCTTACCACCGAGCGTCGCATCCGATCAACCGCGTTGCCTGCTGGCCTATGATGGTCGCGTTGTGGCCGCCTTTTTGTTTCAAGAGACACTTCGTCCGGAAGCGATGGCGACGTTCGCGCAGTTGCGGGAGCAAGGCTTGAGCCTTTGGTTGTTGTCGGGCGATGGCTCAACTCGCGTGACCACGGTGGCAAAGACGCTGGGCGCGGAGTGCCGCGCTGAATTGCTGCCTCAGCACAAGCTAACAGCTATTCAAAGTTTGCAAGACAAGCACGGCGTGGTCATGGTGGGTGATGGCCTCAACGATGCCCCTGCACTTGCCACCGCCGATGTTGGCATCGCTTTAGGATGTGGCGCGGATGTCTCGCGTTGGTCGGCGAGCATCTGCCTCCTGCGCGATGATCTGTCCGCGCTGCCATGGTTAATGGATCTCTCCCGACGGACGACGAGCACCATTCGGTGGAACTTGCTGTGGGCCTTTGGCTATAACGCTGTTTGCATTCCACTGGCCGCTGGCGGATGGTTGCATCCCGCGATTGCCGCCGCCGCCATGGTAATTAGCAGCTTGTTCGTCGTCAGTAATTCGCTCCGCCTGACAAGTGAAGCAATGCCGTTTGACGAGGAAGCGTTGTCCGATCGCAAGGCCGTTGCCGTCGCCATCGCAAAACCGGAGCTCGCGGAGGTCGTCGCATGATCGAATTACCGCTACTGTTTCTCGCAGGCATCTTGGGCTCATCACATTGCTTGGGCATGTGTGGCCCGTTCGCGCTCGCGGTGGGAAGCGTCTCTTCCCATTGGCGCGCGAACCTGTGGCGGCAGCTTTGCTATAGCGCGGGGCGCATCTTCACGTATTCCGTGCTCGGCGCGGCGGCCGGCTACTGTGGGCTATGGCTTACCAAGGCCTGGCCAGGGATCGTCAACATTGCCGCCGGCCTGGCAATTGTGGCGGGATTGTTTTTGATCTACCAAGGCTTAGTGGCGAGCGGCATTCTGCGCAAACGGGGCGTCGCGGAAGGTGCAGGCTGCTTGAGCGGTTCTATGTTGCGTTCGCTGCTGCGGGCGCGCGGCACCAAAGAAGTCTTCCTGGCGGGGCTCTTCACGGG
>JBGSHH010000201.1:0-2788 GCA_041752355.1 Pirellulaceae bacterium
CTCCCGATTCGATTTCAGTGACGGAGAAATTCATCTTCGCGGTTATGTCATTGCACCGCCAAGTCTTCATAAGTCTGGATTGCGCTATCAATGGTTGCGGGAACCATCCGAAGAAATCCCTTTCATCGAGGATGTTGATGCGGCTGGATTGGTAGAAGATTGGAGTTTGTCGGATGAAGAGCAAAGTCAAGCGAAGAGTGTGGATAATTCTCACCCCTCTCTCACCTATGGCTTGAATTCTCTGAACCCTCCTGAACCCTCTGAATCCTCATGCGCCCTCTATATAACACCGAATTCACCTAGTGATACCATTGCGCACGCGCCAATACCAAGTCTCAATGATCCTGAAATTGAGGCGGCAATTGTTAGCACATTGCCAAAAGCACCGGGAAGACGAGACAAACAGATTTTCCCGTTTGCAAGGTCACTCAAAGGGATTCCTCTTCTGGCGGGACGAGCGCAGAGTGAACTCCGGCCTTATGTTAAGGAATGGCATCGGCGAGCGTATCCAGACATCACGACCAAGAACTTCGACGACACGTGGTTCGCATTCGTGCGAGCGTGGAAACGAGCGAAGTATCCGATTGGAGAAGGCCCTTTCCATCAAGCTGTCGCTGCGGCCGATGCTGGAGCGATGCCCGAATGTGCGCAACTCTATGAGCAGGCTGAGCTCCGTCGCCTTGTCGCCATTTGTCGCGAACTTCAACGCAATGCAAAGGACCAACCTTTCCCGCTGGCCTGCAATTTAGTTGCGAAAACTCTGGGCGTGAGTGATATGACAGCGTGGCGTTGGCTTGATGGACTTGCCGACGAAGGAATTCTGAAACCAATCGATCGAGGCATCAGAGGCAAACGGGGAACCGCGACAACTTGGAAATACCTGGCGGACTAAATTCTGCTTGACATCTTCTATTCGCAATGGGATATTTATCACACCATGAACAGCAAGCAACCGAAACCAACAATGTCGGATGTTCTCAAGGCGGCAATCGCCGAAAGCAAGTTGCCGCTTCTCACGCTCGAAGTACAAACAGGTGTTCAGCGAGCAAGCATCGCGCGATTCATTCGCGGTGAGACTTCATTGCGGCTTGATTTAGCGGACAAACTGGCGACCTACTTCGAATTAACGCTGGTTCCATCACAGCGCAGCACAAGCAAAGGGAAGTGAAACATGGGAACCGTATTCCGCAAGACCGTTACGCGACCTCTTCCCGCCGGCGCGGAACTCTTCATGCGCAAGGGGGAGCGCTTCGCGCGCTGGAAGGATCACAAAGGGAAGACACGTACCGCGCCATTGACGATTGGAAAGGACGGGCAGAATCGTATCGCCGATACTGCGGCGACGTTTACGGCGAAATACCGTGACGGTCAAAATGTCGTGCGTGAAGTCGCCACCGGCTGCAAGGATGAAACGGCCGCGCGTAGCGTGCTGGCCGACCTCGAACGCCGCGCCGAGCTCGTCAAGGCAAACGTGTTGACCGTCAATGAAGACGCCGTTTCCGATCATCAAGCGACGCCACTGCCCGTGCACTTCGACGCGTACGGCAATCATCAAAAGGTGAAGGGACTCAATGCGACGCGCATCAAAAATACAAAGACCCGCTTGAACCGGCTGGCGACGGAGTGTCATTTCAAAAGGCTGGCCGATCTGAACGCCGACGCGCTCGCCCATTGGCTTGCAGCGCAGGCCAGCTTAAAAACGCCAATGTCGCCCGGCACTCGTAATGAGTACCGTCAAGAACTCGTTGGGTTCGGCAACTGGTGCGTGAAAACGCGCCGACTGATGTCGAACCCATTCCGCGATGTGCCGCGCGCCGATGCGAAATCAAACCCCAGTCGTAAGCGACGATCGATGACAGAGGCAGAACTCATTCGACTGCTCGAAGTCGCGCGCAGTCGTCCGCTTCAAGAGGCGTTGACGATTCGCCGGGGGAAGCAGAAGGGGAAAGCAGTTGCCCAGGTTCGTAAGGAAGTCCGCGCCGAACTGGAACGCGTAGGGTGGGAACGGGCATTGATCTACAAGACATTGCTATTAACTGGATTGCGAAAAGGCGAACTCGCTTCCCTAACTGTGGGCCAATTGCACCTTGATGAAGCTAACGCATTCGCGGAACTTTACGCTGCCGACGAGAAGAACCGCCAGGGCTCCGAAATCGCTATCAGAAGCGATCTCGCCGATGATTTGCGAATGGATCGCCAACAAGCTGGAACGCTTCCAAAGCGAAATGCGGAGCTCTCAGGGGCAAGATTGCCTATCAATGACAGCTTTACCGACAAGACTCCCCAGCAAAACGCCATTGTTCAACGTGCCCGCTGGGTTGCTCCGAATTCTCGATCGCGACTTGACCGCCGCCGGTATCGCGAAGACTGACGAGCGCGGCCGAACACTTGATCTGCACGCCTTGCGGCACTCGTTCGGAACGTTGATGAGCAAAGGAGGCGTGGCTCCGAGAACTGCCCAGGCCGCAATGCGTCATTCAACCATCGACCTGACGATGAACGTTTACACCGATCCTAAGCTGCTCGACGTGCACGGCGCGCTGGATTCGCTGCCCGCGTTGCCGCTCAACAAGACAAGCCAATCGACTGCCGACGTCGTAAAGGCAACAGGGACTTACGATTCAGTGCCTTGCGCCGTTGCACCACTCGTTGCACCAGACCCTGACCAAACGAGTAAATTGCTGTCATTTGTGGACCAACTGGCCAACTCGTCGACAAGCGAACCAACAGCCGATGGCGTCGCCCTAAGTCCTTACACCGTCAAACAAAAACAGCCGTGGTCCCTTGT
>JBGSHH010000202.1:0-9944 GCA_041752355.1 Pirellulaceae bacterium
TGCTCCAGCAATCGCGCCGCCAGGCGTTGCATGTAAGGGGACTCATACGAGCCACCCAGCCCGTGGATTTGCAGCACCACACGACCGCCTGTCGTCCACTTCGCAGGCAAGTCCTCATGCAGCACCAACACGTCCCCATCGGTCAGTTCGAGACGATGCTGCCGCGTTTGCTTCGGCCTGGCCACATGCGGCAGATACGCCCCCACAATCGTTTGCGCATGCCCGCCGCGAACGAAGGGATGGGGGCGAAAAGTGGAAGCGTCGAATCTCATCGCGAAACTTTGCGTGCGCTCAGCAACTAGCTTGTGAACACCAACCAGATGTGGGTGAAAACGAGGACGAAGTAGTACAAAAATGCTGCAAGTAGTGAATAAATGCCAACGGAAACAAATCCCTTGTGTATTGCCTCAACGCAGCCACCAATTAGCGGAAAACCAGCAATCTTGAAGAAGAATGAAATGTAACAGAGTTCAATACACAAACCAAGAAAGTCTGCCGGCAAATCACGGCCTCTCCAGTGCACGAGAGCGAAGAGTTCTGTGCGAAAAAGCGGCAAAGAAAGAACCGACGCAAACATACCGATCAGGCAGCCTTTCCAAATCGCGCGGTCGGTGGCGAACAGAAGAATGAAACTCGCAAATAGCGGTGGAATCAATGCCATCATCGGCAACACAGGCCACCTAGTTGGAAACAGCCCTTTGAGTACGGCGCATAGGATTGCCGACATCGCCGTGAGTGCTAACAGTGACCTAATGCTCACACGAAGTTGGGCGGGCCTGTCGGTCATTCCGAAGCGGAGCCGAGCAGGCGATAATAGCTTGGTGGGACGTGACATGGTAACACGACCTGACAATTGAGGTTCGAGCTACCATTCGATGTTTCGAGAAAGAGTTATTCCAAATCGTGATCGACTAAACGTTTCACTCTGAATTAGAGGTGGCGGGCGACATTCGCCACAACTACTCCCGATCAATCCCGTACTCTTCAATCTTGCGATAGAGCGTCGCGCGGCCGATGCCGAGGAGTTTGGAGGCGTCGGGGACGCTGCCGCTGGCGCGACCGAGTGCTTCGCGGATGAGTTTGCGTTCCCAGAACTCCAGGCTGAGGGTTTGCAATTCACCACCACCAACATCGCGGAGGCCCAGATCCTCCGGCCGAATCTCATCCTGATCGGCCATCACCACGCAGCTATCGATCACGTTGCGCAGTTGCCGAATATTGCCTGGCCATTGATAGCCCAACAGCTTTTGGCGGGCGGCATCCGAGAGCCGCAAGTTCGGTCGGCCATGTTGCTGTTTGAACGTATCAAGAAAGTGATTGGTCAAAAGCTCGATATCGCTCCCCCGTTCCCTGAGTGGCGGAATGTAAAGCTCGAAGACACTCAATCGATAATAAAGATCCTCACGAAACTTGCCATCGCGAACGAAATCCCGTAGGTCGCGATTGGTGGCGGCGATGACGCGCACATCGACGGTCACTTCCTTCGTCGCGCCGACCGGCATGAAGGGATGCCCTTCCAAGATGCGCAAGAGTTTGGCTTGACCTTCCAGGGTCATTTCGCCGACTTCGTCGAGGAACAACATGCCGCTATTGGCCTGCTGAAACCAACCGTTGTGGTCGCTATCGGCACCGGTGAAGGCACCCTTTTTGTGGCCGAAAAGTTGGCTCTCCATCAAATCGCGCGGCATGGCGGCGCAATTGACGGAGAGCAAAGGACGATCGGCGCGGCTGCTCGCTTTGTGAATGGCGCGGGCGACCAACTCCTTGCCGGTGCCGCTTTCGCCCCGTACAAGGACGCTGCCAGTCGCGCGGGCGATGCGTTGAATCTTCGCCTTGAGGTCTTGCATCGGCTTGCTGTCGCCGATCAGTTCGTCGCTGCCGCCGGACTTTTTCTTCAAGCGATCGAAGTCGATTTCCAGCGATTGCAGCTTACGCGCTCGCACGAGCGCTACTACCAGGATGTTCGCCAGCGAGATGCTGAAGTCAAAATCGGTCTGGCGGAAGCGGCCTTGCTCTAAGTAGAGATGGATGGCGCCGAGTGTGATTTTGTTATGCACCAGCGGCACGCAGATCGCGTCGGCAAAGTGGCTGAGGCTCTCGGAATTGCGGGCCGTGGAATTATCGATCCAGACAGCGCGGCCTTGGCGGCAAACGACTTCCGTCAGCGATTCCGATAGCGGCACATCCTGCGCGTCGGTGGGAATGATCAGCTTTGGCTTAAGTTGCCCTTCGTCGTTGACCCAGAGAAAACCGGCCATCGAGGCGTTCGACCGATCGAGGAGCAGTTCCAGCGAGGTTTCCACGACCTGATCGGGATTGTCGCAGCCGAGAAGTTTCACGCTCAACTGATGCAGGACGAGGAAATCCTTCGCCTTTTCCGTGTCCTTGAGTTGCGCGGCAATCATGCTGCTGGTTTCGCCAGCGGCGATGGGGGCGTCGCGGATGATGGTTTGCGTCATGCTCCCATCGGCGCGGACAGTATCGGTGGGGCGCGTCGCGCTTTGGCGAAACATGAACTCCGCCGACCCGACTTTCAGTCGACTCCCGTCGATTAACCGCGCCTCGTCGATCTTTTGGCCGTTGACAAAGCTGCCATTGCGGCTGTTAGAATCGCGGAGAAACCAACCGTCGTCGTTGTGGGTAATAATGGCATGGACGCGCGAACACATCGGGTCGGAGAGGACCACCGTGCAATCCAGTCCGCGACCGATCCGGAACTCTTCAGCCCCTTCCAGCGGAAAATTGGCCCCCAGGCGCGGACCATTCGTCATGGTCAGATAGGTGTACAAGGTACTGGTCGATGTCGGCATGATTCACAACCAAGATGAAGGACTTCGACGAATTATAACAAATGCAAACGGAGAAGCGACCAGCGACCAGGAGCCGGCGGTAGAATGGGTGAGGGCCTCCCAAAGTTATCGCTTCCCAACAGCCAAGGCAAACCAACGATGACCATTTCCAGTTCATTCAAGCCTATCGGTTTGCTCGTTATTGGGCATGGGACGCGCAGTGCGCAAGGCGTGGCGGAATTCCTGGAAACGGTCCGACTCGCAGCGCGGCTCTTGCCAGCGGCGCAGGTGCAAGCTTGCTTTCTGGAACTCGCCCAGCCCACTATCGCTGCCGGCATCGACACCTTAGTCCAAAGGGGCGCGCGACGGATCATCGTGTTGCCGCTGCTCCTCTTCGCGGCGGGTCATGTCAAGACGGACATACCAGCGGAAGTCGAGCGGGCCAAGGCGGTGCATCCCGAGATCGACTTTCAACTCGCGGCGCATTTGGGATGCCATCCCCATTTGGAATCGCTGTCGGCCCAACGCTATGCAGAAGCGGTCGCCCCTCATGACGAAGTCGCTCCCCAAGACACCTGTTGGCTACTGGTCGGGCGCGGAAGTCGCGATGCCGAAGCATTGGCCGAGACCCGCCGCTTTGCCGCCTTGCGCCAAAACTGGACGCCGGTCGGTTGCGCTCAAGTTGCCTATCTGGCGATGGCGGAGCCAAGTTTGGAGCAAATCTTACCGCAAGTTGCTTCCTGGCATTTTCGCCGCGTGGTGGTGCAGCCTCACCTGCTATTTCATGGTGAACTCTTGACCACGTTACGCAAGGCCGTGACGAGTATGGCGGCTCAATTTCCCCAACAACAGTGGATCATGGCCGAGCATCTCGGCCCCGCTACGCCTGTCGCCGAGGTGGTGGTCGAACGCTTTCTGCAGGCCAAACTCGCCTATCACGCCCATTTACTAGCAAAGTTGTAATACTTAAGGATGGCAGGCCTGTTCCGTGTATTCCGATGCCTAGGGTATGACATTCGGCTTGGCCCAAACTTACCTAAAGCGTACAATTTGGCACGACCGGCCAAGTTTGCTTGATCGGCGCACTCGCGGGGCCTACCATAAAGCGTCTTTCCACGAAGTGGCAATTCGGCTTTTGCCCCCACGTTTGATTTCTGTCTGCTTCTACTACCGCATGTTCGCGATGAAGGGATTGTGATGCGCGGCTTCTTAATGAACCAAATTCGTCGTCCAGCTGTCTGGGCGTTTTCGTTGGCCGCTGGTTTGGGACTTTCGACCCTCTGGGCCGTTCCCGCCGGGCCGCAAGCCAATGATCGACAGGTCACCCGGATCGTCTCCAAACTCATGCTGGATCAGCATTTGTCGCGTCATGAGATCGACGACGAAATCTCCCAGCGCGGGCTGAAGTTGTATCTCAAGACGCTCGACCCCATGAAGGTTTACTTCATGCAGTCGGACATCGACGAGTTCGACAAGAAGCAAAACGACCTCGATGACATGCTCAAAAATGGCGACATCAGCTTCGCCTATACCGTCTTTAATCGTCTCATGGAGCGGATCGATGAGCGGGTCGTTCTGATCGACAAGCTTGTCGCCGAAACGCAAGACTACACGCTGGACGACGAACTGATTACCGATCCTAAAGCGATCACCTACGCCAAGACCGCCGAGGAAATCGAAGCGCGCTGGCGTCGCCGGATCAAGTACGATTTCTTGGTGCTCAAGGGAGACAAGGTCGATCTCAAGACCGCACAGGAACGCCTCACCCGTCGATATCACAGCTTCGACAAACGGATGAAGCAAACCGATAGCGACGAAATCCTGGAGATGTACGTCACTTCGTTGACGACCGCCTTCGATCCGCACACGACCTACATGTCGCCGAGCACGCTCGATAACTTCGAGATCCAAATGCGTTTGGAACTCGACGGCATCGGTGCCGCGTTGCAAATGACCGATGGCTACACCGTGATCAGCAAGTTGATTCCAGGTGGCGCCGCCGATAAGAACGGCGAATTGAAAATGGAAGACCGCATCGTCAGCGTCGGCCAAGGCGAGACAGGCGAGATGGTCGATGTCGTCGATATGAAGCTTAACGATGTAGTGACGAAAATTCGCGGCAAGGCCGGTACCATCGTTCGCCTGGGGGTGATTCCAGCTGGTGGCACGGAAACGAAAATCATTAACATCACCCGCGCTAAAATCGAATTGACCGATAGCGAAGCGCGTGGCGTGGTGTTTGAGGAAGGTATGAAGCCCGACGGCGGCAAGTACAAGATCGGCGTGATTGACCTGCCGAGCTTTTACATGGACATGCAAGGGGCCCGCGAAGGCAAAGAAGACTTTAAGAGCACAACCCGCGACTGTCGCAAATTGCTCGATGAATTCCGTGCCAAAGGTGTGGATGCCGTGATTCTCGACTTGCGTCGCAATGGTGGCGGCAGTCTCACAGAAGCCATTAACCTCACCGGCCTGTTCATCGACCAGGGCCCCGTGGTGCAAGTGAAAGACCCTGATGGCCAAGTGCAACATCTCGACGATCTTGATCGCGGCGTCGCGTGGGATGGGCCACTGGTAGTTCTGACAAGCAAGTTCAGCGCCAGCGCCAGCGAAATTCTGGCCGGGGCGATTCAAGACTATGATCGCGGCTTGATCGTCGGTGATGAATCGACTCACGGTAAAGGGACGGTACAAAGCCTGCTCTCGCTGGGGAGCCAATTGTTCCGCATTCCCAATCCGCCGAATCTCGGTGCGCTGAAGATCACGATGCAGCAGTTTTATCGTCCCAATGGCGATAGCACGCAGAAGCGGGGCGTGCTGGCTGACGTGGTGCTGCCGAGCGTGACCAATCACATGGACATCAGCGAAGGGGATCTCGACCACGCCTTGGCGTTTGACCAGGTGCCATCGGCCCGCTTCAAGAAGGTCGATTTGGTCTCAAAGGATGTCGTCGAACAGTTGAAGGTGACTTCGGCCGAACGTCGCGCCAAGTCGCCTGATTTCCAGAAACTGCTCAAGAACATCGACCGCTATGTCGAGCAAAAGTCGAAGAAGCGGATCACGCTCAACGAAGAGAAATACTTCGCCCAACGCGCCGAACTCGATGCCGACAAAGAGGACGAGAAGCAGTTTGAGGAAGTCGCCAACAGCAAGGAAGTGGTCAAGCGTGACTATTACTTCAACGAAGTCATGGCCATCACGCTCGATTACATCAAGGCGCTCAAGGACAGCAAACTGGCTGTGAAGTAAACGTGGCGTAGGCCTCTGGCCTGCGATGCATAGATCATAAGAGGCGGGTCAATCACGACCCGCCTTTTCCTTTTCTTGCTCGCTCTCTGTGGGCTTAAGCGAGGCCCTTGCGGAATCCTCGCTGACGCTGCGAGTTAGTGTAGGACCAACCCGCTGGGCCCCAGCGGCAAACGCTGTCCGTCGTAGGCGAGTTCCATACCAGGTGGCAGTGTGGCGTTGGTGAGGTCATGATCGAGTTCGTGCGAGATGTGCGTGAAGAGCGTACGCTTGGGCTGGACCCGCTCCGCCACGGTGATCGCTTCTTGCAAGCTAAAGTGAGTGGCGTGGGGGCGATTGCGAAGCGCATCGAGAATCAACACGTCCAGGCCTTCCAACAGCGGCCACGACTCCTCCGGGATGTAGTTCGTATCGGTACAATACGCGACGTTACCGACCCGAAAACCCAACACCTGAAAACGCGGGCCGTGCGTCAAACGGATCGGAGTGATTCGCGCGCCGAGGAGTTCGAAGGGTTGGGTAGTGATTGGCTCGAACGTGAGTTGCGGAATGGCACCTGAATGCGTCGGCGCGATATCGGTAAAGGCATAGTCGAACGACTTGCGAATGCGTCCTTCCACCTGAGCTTCGCAGTACAACGGCACCGCATGCCCCAGGTAGAACGGAAACAAACGCAAGTCATCCAGTCCAAAGAGATGGTCAGCATGTTCGTGCGTGTAGAGTACGGCGTGTACGATGCCGCTCTTCTCCCGCAGCAGCTGCGTCCGCAAATCAGGCGAGGTGTCGATGAGGAGATTTCCTAGCGGCAAGCCCAGCACAACCGAACAGCGGGTGCGTTGATTGCGGGCATGCCCACTCTGACAAACGGCGCATTCGCAGCCGATCATCGGCACCCCCACGCTGGTTCCCGTCCCCAAAATCACCATCTGGCCGCGGATATCGGTGGTGGTGAAGGAGATGGGCATCGTAAGAAGTGGTTGGTATGAGAATCATTCGGGGCAGGCACGCTCTGGGCAACTTGCCAGATTCCCGTTCCGGCCACAAGAAGACCTAGGACGCAAAACACTAACCCAACACGTGGCGAGACCTGCTTGGCACATCAACTGGGACGATTATTTCCCTGATCCGTTCCGGAGTAGTTCATCCGCATTCTATACACATTGAGTCGAGCCTGGAGACACGCCGACGATTGGACAACTCCCTTGCCACTAGCCCGGCATGCACTGGCATGGCATACTAAGGATTCCGCCTGGCTCATGTTTTGCCCACTCATTGCAACTGCTTGCCTCACTACGCTTTATGGCGACCATTCAACGTCCCGCTGTGACCACGCTGCGAGCGCGCCGCGTGCCAGGAACTAAAGTTCCCTGCTATCTCTTTGAAACTGGCTACGATTTGGCCAAGCATGGTGCCCGGATCGTGGCGGGCGTGATGCGCGAGCGGCACGCCTTGGGCCAGAAATTTGTCTTGGGACTTTCAACAGGCTCGACGCCGCTGGGAGTCTACCGCGAACTAATCCGGATGCATCGGGAAGAAGGACTCGACTTCAGCCATGTCGAGATCTTCCTGCTCAACGAGTTCTACGGCCTGCCACCGGAGGCCCTGCAAAGCTATCACCGCTGGGTGCATGAAAAACTCGTCGATCAGATCAATATTCCGCCGGAGAACGTCCACGTCCCCGACGGTTTGGTACCCCTGGCCGACGTTCCCACCTATTGTCGCGAATACGAACTGGCGATCGAGCAAGCTGGCGGCATCGATATTCTGTTGCTAGGTGTCGGTGGCAATGGCCACATCGGTTTCAACGAACCTTTTAGCATTCGCAACAGCCGCACGCGTCTCTGCACCCTCGATCCCGTTTCCCGCCGCGCACTCGCCAGCGATTTCTTTCGCGAAGCGAACGTGCCGACGCAAGCAATCACCATGGGCCTGGGAACCATCCTCGACGCCCGTAAGGTCTTACTGCTCGCGCTGGGCGAACACAAAGCCAAAGTGATTCGCGAAACGTGCGAAGGACCCATCGGCGATCGCGTCCCCGCGACCTATTTGCAAGATCACGGCGATGCTGCCGTGCTCGTCGATGCAGCGGCAGGCAAAGAACTGACCGGCGTCAAAACGCCTTGGTCGTCCGGGAATATCGAATGGGACGAAGCGTTCATTAAGCGGGCCGTGCTCTGGCTCTGCGAGCAAACGAACAAAGCGCTGCTCAAGCTCAGCGACGAGGATTTTCGCACGCACAACCTGCACGCGCTCTTGCGGCATCATGGACCGGCGCAACAGCTCGCGCAGAAAGTCTTTCGCTGGATGATGGATACGATCGAGTATCATCCGGCTGGCAAAGACAAGAAGCGTTGTATCTGCTTTAGTCCGCATCCCGATGACGATGTGATTAGCATGGGTGGCACGTTGATTCGTCTGGTCGAAGATGGCCACGAAACGCACGTCGCCTACATGACGAGCGGCAATATCGCCGTGTTCGATCACGACGCCGCGCGCATTGCCGACATGGTGACGGAATATAACCGACTATTCGGAATCGATGAGGAAAAATCCAAGAGCGTCGAGCAAGCTGTGATCGAAGCGCTGCGTACCAAGCAGCCCGGGGATCCCGATATCGATGCGGTGCGTAAAATCAAAGGGCTCATTCGCTGGAGCGAGGCGAAGTACGGCGCGTTCAAAGTCGGCTGCCAGGAAGAACATTTGCACTTCTTAGATCTGCCGTTCTATCGCACTGGCAAGGTGACGAAGAATCCGGTCGGCCCCGATGATGTTAAAATCATTCGCGAACTAATCGAACGTGTGCAGCCTGATCAGATTTATCTCGCTGGCGATTTGTCCGATCCACACGGGACGCATCGTGTGTGCGCGGAAGCAATCTTCTTGGCCCTGGATGAAATTCAGGAGGCCCACGGTACGCGGCCCGATGTGCTGATGTATCGTGGCGCGTGGCAGGAATACGAATTACACGAAATTGAAATCGCCGTGCCCTTGAGTCCCAGCGATATCGCCCTCAAGCGCAAGGCGATTTTCATGCATGAATCGCAGAAGGACGAAGCGCTTTTCCCCGGCAGCGATCCCCGCGAGTTCTGGCAGCGCGCCGAAGATCGCAACAAAGGAACAGCGCAAACTTACAACGCCATCGGCCTGCCCGAGTTCTTCGCGCTCGAAGCCTTTGTGCGTTGGAAAGGCGGCCCGATTTAGGAGCGCGCGGGCGTCTCGCCCGCTTCCAAAGCTGCGTAGGGCGTCTCGCCCGCTTCACCATCCTTGGCACGTAGGTCGGAGCCGTGCGACGAGTCTAGAGGGACATGCTAGAAAGAAATGCAATCGGCAAAGCGGGCGGGACGCCCGCGCTCCCAAGATCACACCAGCACCAAATTATCGCGGTGGATCACTTCTTCATACGGACAGTGACCCAGCACTTGCGCGATGCGGTCAGATTTGAGACCTTGAATCCGTTCCAACTCCAGCGACGAGTAATTCGTGAGCCCACGGGCGATTTCGCGACCATCGGCAGCACATAGCGAGAGCAAATCTCCTTTAACGAATGCCCCTTCGCACTTCGTCACACCGATGGCGAGCAAGCTGCGACCGGCCACCGCAATGGCTCGTTCCGCGCCAGCATCCAAAAAGACCTTGCCGCGCAAGCGGGCGGAGGAACCGAGCCAGCGTTTGAGTTGCGAGGTGGTTTTGCCGTGCGCGACAAACAACGTGCCGACCAGCTCGCCAGCCATGATTCGCGGCAGCAGTCCCGGCGTTCGCCCACTGGCAATGATGACGTTCTCGCCAGCGGCGGTGACAAGTTTGGCTGCTTTGAGTTTACTCGCCATACCCCCTTTGCTCAGACCGGTGAGCTGGTCGCAAACATACGATTGAATGGTGTCGTCGAACGTGCTGACGGTGGGAATCAAG
>JBGSHH010000203.1:0-1910 GCA_041752355.1 Pirellulaceae bacterium
CCGGATAGGACGACTGACGTTCGAAATATGTTGCTTCGTGGGATCGATCCCGTCGCTCTTACACAAGGTGGCAAGCAGATCGGGGACCGTCACCTTGCGTTCTGCTACGCGCATGCCATCGTCCGACGTTTTGCCAATGGCTTGTCCACCTTGGATGCCACCGCCGGCGAGCACGGTCGACCAGGTTTGCGGCCAGTGATCGCGCCCGGCATTGCCATTGATCTTGGGCGTGCGCCCGAACTCGCCCATACAGAGCACGACCGTGTCTGCCAAAAGTCCGCGCGAACGCAGGTCGTCTAACAATGCAGCGAACGCCGTATCCAGCGTTGTGGAGAGGGTCTTCACGCGATCGAAGTTCCCTTGATGCGTATCCCAACCATCGAGCGTCACTTCCACGAACGGAACACCGCGCTCGACCAGTCGCCGCGCCAAGAGACAACCCTGACCGAACGAGCTATGACCATATTTGTCCCGCAGCTTTTCGTCTTCCTGATCCAAATTGAAGGCGGCAGCCGCTTCCGGCCGCATCAATTGCTTGGCCCGCGCGGTCGCCGATTGAATCGTCTCCACAACGCGACTGTCCCTGCCAGCTTCAAAGCCCGTCTCCATTTCCTCCAACAGATTCAAGCGATCGCGATGCACCTGCTCGCTGGTGTCGTTAGGGCGCGACAAATCCGGCACGCGCAAGTCGGCGTTTTGCATGGGACCTCGACCGCCGCCGCCGACGATGAGAGGCGAATAGCGCGGCCCGAGAAACCCACCACCCAGCGCGCCGCCATTGCGGCGCGGCGAGACGCTGACAAAGTTCGGCAGGTCGGCCGCCTCATCGCCGAGTTCCTTGGACACCAACGAGCCGATCACGGGAAACTTGATCGCGCCCTGTGGAATGTAGCCAGTCATGCCCAAAAAAGTAGCGCGACCGTGATCGCCTTCCTTCGATGCCATCGAGCGAATGATCGCCAGATCCTGGCCATGCTGGGCGAGGTTCGGCAGGTGCTCGCTGATTCGCAGGCCTGGCACGGTGGTTGCAATCTCTTTATAAGGACCGCCGTTTTCATGCCCCGGCTTGAGATCCCAAAGATCGATTGTGGCGGGTCCGCCACTGAGCCACAGCACGATCACTGCCTTCTGGCGCTGCTTATTCGTCGTGGCCTCGGTGGCGAACGACTGCATCCATTGCGACTGCGCTAATCCAAAGGTGACCGCCGCGCCTGCTTGCAACAGGCTGCGACGCGATGTCTGCCATGCGCGATTCATATGTGGTTCACTCCAGAAAAAAAGACGAAAAGCGAGGAGCCTTTAGTGATTGGTGTTGTATTCGCTGCTATTGAGCAACGACCACAAAATATCCGCGAGTGCTTGCGGGCGCGTACGTTCCTCGCCGCCGCTTTCGATGTAGTTAACCAACCGGCTGCTCTCGCCCGTGGTTGGTCGCCGGCTCAAAGTCGCCAGGAATAGCGTTTCCACCTGTTCTTGACTGTTAAAAAATGGCGAGGTTGCGACCGTGATGAGGATGGGACTATGGTGTGGATCGGTCAGTTCGGAGGTCACCGTTCCGTTCATCAGCGAGAGCGCTTGCACGATGGAGCGCTCGGCATCGACTCCGCGCTCGATACCGAATTGGGCGGCGAAACGCTCCCGTTCGCCACTATCGCGCGCCGTCAACAAGTCGTCACGTCGCGCCGGCAAACCAGCCGAAACGCGGAGGCTATCGTAAAGCTGCTCGCCCGCTAACCCTCGGACCGGCATCCGCGCAAACAGCGTTGCATCCGACATCGCCACTTCGCTCGGTGAACGGGTGGCCAATTGATAGGCTTGCGTGAGGGCCAGCGCGCGGGTGAGATACTTGAGATCAAAGTCGCTCTTAACAAAGGCACTGGCCAGCGAGTCGAGCAACTCGGGATGCGGGC
>JBGSHH010000204.1:0-11490 GCA_041752355.1 Pirellulaceae bacterium
CCCCATCCGCTACGCGGCCTATAACTGGCCGGAGAAGGAAGGGGATCAGCCCGCCGTGCTGGAAGAATACACGTACCTCAACTTGAAGTTGAACGCTGGCCTGGCCGATGCCGACTTCGATCACAACAATCCAAACTATAAATTTCACTAGGCATTCATGCTGCTGATGAATCCCAAGGGACGAGCGAGAAGCTGGTCCCTTTTTTTATGCGCTACAAATCAACGCTCCGCACGATAACGTCGAATCAATGCGTTCGTCGAGCTGTCGTGCGCCAGAGCCGGCTCGGCTGCACTCTGCAACTCGGGGCTGATGCGGTTAGCCAGGACTTTACCTAGTTCCACGCCCCATTGGTCGAACGAGTTGATGTGCCAAATCGAACCTTGCACGTAGACCTTGTGCTCGTATAGCGCTATTAGCGCTCCCAGCACGTGCGGCGTCAAGCGCGGGATCAGCAGCGTGTTGGTCGGATGGTTGCCTGCGAACGTGCGATGCGTGACCTGGAACTCCGCCACGCCATCGGCCCGCACCTCTTCCGGCGTTTTACCAAACGCGAGCGCTTCGGTCTGCGCGAAGAAGTTCGACATTAGCAAATCGTGATGCGGAGGCAACTTATTGAGCGACTGCGCAAAGCCAATGAAGTCACACGGTATCAATTTCGTCCCTTGATGAATCAGTTGATAGTAGGCATGTTGCCCATTGGTTCCCGGCGTACCCCACACGATCGGCCCCGTTTGATAGTCGACCGGACGACCATCGAGATCGACGGACTTGCCATTGCTCTCCATGTCGAGTTGTTGCAAGTACGCACTGAAGCGACCGAGGTAATGATCGTACGGTAACACGGCCTGCGTTTCCGCGCCAAAGAAGTTGACGTACCACAAGCCGAGCAGCCCGAGCAGCACAGGCAGATTCTTTTCGAAGGGCGCTGTGCGGAAGTGTTCGTCCATGGCGTGAAAGCCCGCCAGCATCTCTAAGAAGTTCTCCGACCCAATACTAATCATCAGCGACAATCCGATCGCGGAATCGAACGAGTACCGTCCGCCGACCCAGTCCCAAAACTCAAACATATTCGCCGTATCGATGCCAAACTCGGCAACTTTGCTGGCATTGGTCGAAACCGCGACAAAATGCTTCGCCACCGCCGACTTGTCGCCAAGCCCTTTCAACAGCCAGTCGCGCGCCGTGGTCGCATTCGTGAGTGTTTCCAGCGTGGTGAAGGTCTTGCTGGAAATAATGAACAGCGTTTCGGCTGGATCGAGATCCCGCGTCGCTTCGGCGATATCGGTGCCGTCAATATTCGAGACATAGCGGCATTGCAGATCGCGATCGGAATAATGCCGTAGCGCTTCGTAGGCCATCACCGGCCCCAAATCGGAGCCGCCGATGCCGATATTCACAATGTTGCGAATTCGCTTGCCGGTAAAACCCTGCCACTCGCCGCTCCGGACGCGCTCGCTGAAAGCCGCCATCTTGTCGAGTACCGCATGGACCGCCGGCACGACATTCTCGCCATCGACCATGATCGTCGCGCCGCGCGGAGCGCGGAGCGCCACATGCAGTACGGCCCGTTTTTCGGTAATGTTTATCTTGTCGCCCCGAAACATCGCGTCGATCCGGTCGCGCAAGCCCGTTTCGTTCGCCAGTTGCACAAGCAATCCTAGCGTTTCGTCGGTGACGCGATTTTTCGAGTAATCGAGGAACAAGCCTGCGCCACTAGCGGTCAGGCGTTCGCCGCGTTGTCGATCTTGGGCGAAGAGTTCGCGCAGATGAGTGCTTTGAATTTGCTCAAAATGGTTTGCCAGCGCCTGCCAGGCGGGGCGTTGCGTTAAAGTGGGGGCGGACATGAGCGATTTCCTTTGCATGGGACAGCCTTGGGGGCGAAGCAGCCCCAGCGTAGATGATCCACAAAAGCGTGGCAACCGCCGTACTCTACGGCCTGTTTGCCATCCCTTAAGCCCTTCGTAGGGTGCGTGAAATCCCAAACTTTCTTGAGGACCTACCGATGCAGATCATCACCTATCCTGACGCCGCGACCGTCGCCACCCAAGCGGCCGAGTTCATCGCGGAGCAAGCACGCCAGGCCGTCGCGGCACGCGGTTGTTTCACGCTCGCGGTCAGCGGTGGCCAAACACCGTGGGAGATGCTCAAGAAATTGGCGACGCTTGAAGTCCCTTGGGCGAAGGTGCATCTTTTTCAAGTCGATGAACGTGTCGCGCCGCCGGAACATGCCGATCGCAACCTCACGCATCTCGAAGCCAGCTTGCTCAATCGGGCACCGCTGCCGCGCGAAAACTTGCACGCAATGCCTGTCAACGAAGACGATCTGTCGGCCGCCGCACGGAAGTACGCCGAGTTGCTTTGCTCCATCACGGGCCGGCCCGCCGTATTGGATGTGATTCATTTGGGTTTGGGGGCCGATGGTCACACCGCATCGTTGGTCCCTGGCGATGGGGCGCTGGCGGTCGTCGATCAAGATGTCGCGATATGCGGCGTCTATCAAGGCCGCCAGCGCATGACGCTCACCTATCCGCTACTCAATCGAGCCCGGCATATCCTCTGGCTCGCCACCGGTGCCGCCAAACAGACGATGCTCGCTCGGCTATTGAAATCGGATCCCACGATTCCCGCCGGTCGCGTCGATCCCACGCATGCCATCATTCTCGCCGACAAGTCGGCCTACGCGGGTTAAGCAGCGCCACCTATTTAGCTTGTTCCTGCCACCAGGTCTGCCACTTTTGCGCATCTTTGCCGAACTTCTGTTTCGTGAGCATCTCCAGCGATTGACTTGCCGGGCCTTGTAGATCTTTATCGGCAAGAATCTCGATGAGGATCGGAATCGCTCGGCGATCCCCGAGCGCGCCTAAGGCATAGCATGCCGACAGCGCAGGCGACATCGGCAGGCAATTCAGTTTGCCAAGTTCTTTCTCCCGCTTGTCATCTTTGTCGGTGGTGAGCGATACGATTGCGTCAAACGTCGCGACTGCCTTTAATTCGCCCAATGCTGACACGGCGATGCCACGTACATATGGCGATTCGTCCTTCAAGGCACCGCGTAAGGCGGGTATTGCGCGCTCATCTTTCAAAATACGGAGCGCGACGACGATATTGTCGCGATCGCGGCCAGTGGCGGTCGTCAGCGCTGCGATCATCCTCGGCACCCCTTGCTTGTCGCCAAGCTCACCGAGCGTGAGCGCCGCGCGTCGCTGCACCTCGACATCGGTGGACGCGAGTGATTGCACGAGTCGTTGCTTCGCCTCGTCTTGTGCCGCCGCCGGGAGATCGCTGATTTCCTTTGCTAAGCGTGATGTCTGCAACACCGCTTGCGGGTTGTCGAAGGTCCTCCAATCGATCGCTGAACAAGGTTGAGCGAATGTGACAATCAACAACGAGCAACATGTGATGGTCAGACAGGCATGTCGCATAATTCGCTCGCTTCCATAGAGTTGAACTGGATGCTAAACGCAGAGAAAGATGAGCCGTGGTCCCTTCTTCACCGTCCCGCGTTCGACGGTGAAATGGTACATGTCATACGTGAAAGACTGTCGCCCCGCGAGACAATCTGACAAGGTACGCGGATGGGGTTGTAATCCGCCGGCGTTTTCCACTCGCACCGAGTCGGCGAATGAATCGAAGTTGATCTTGCGATCGAGATCCGTCACCCAACCACGATTGGCAAAAGCCTTTGGATCAGCGACAAAGCGCTTCGCCGTCGCGCGGGGCGATTGTAACCACGCGCACCCACTCGCAACGACAAAGACGAGAATAAACAAAGTTCGCAGGCGAAATCGGGAAAATTTCCACATGGGATATTGCCCTCTCAAGCGAGTTTGCCGGTGCTACTCTTCTTCCTTCCGCTTTCGTGTCAGCCAACTGAAACCGAGGACGGCAGCCACGATGGCGACCAGGGCGAAGCCGCCAAGCATGGCGCGATTGCGAAACTGATCGACGTCGCCTTGTTGAGCGTTTGGGGTGGCGTGTTTCGCTTCCGCAGCGGCCAAGGCTTTATCGGCGGTGGCAATTTCGATTTGCTTGCCGCTATCGTCAGGAGTCTCAAATACTTCCGTCGCTACCGGCGGGTCGCCCGTAATCTCGACTGGCGACACGGGGGGCATCGGTTCATCATCCGAGGTGGCTGGCGTAGTACTCGATTGAAACTTGTTGCCGGTGTTGCGCTCGTAAGCTTGCACTACGAGGTTGGCCAGATCAGGACGGGTGGAACGCAAACGACCGGCGACATCGACGGCATCCTCCCGGCTGGTAATCGCGTCGTATGCCAGGCGAATGTCGCCGCTGGCTCCCTTAAGATACACGGCTTCCTCATCCGCGCCTGCGAAAGAAGCTGCGACTTGACGATTCCCGATCGTCCAGACGCGCGGTTCTTCAAGGGGTGGCTCGGCGGCGGCAGCGGCTGGACCGCGCGGGGCAGTGTTATCGACAGAGGAATCAGGAGCGGCCAAAAAGCGTTGATCGGCAGCGCTCAGTTTATCAAAGGGCATTTGCGTGACGCGACCGCCTAGGTCGAGATACACCACGTCGCGTTCGACGCGAATCAGCTTCGCCGTCACCTGACGACCTAACTGATCGGTCCATACTCGTTCCGCTGTGCGAGGATCTGCGGCAGAGGCTACGGCACAACCCAGCATGGCCCAGGCACACAACCACAAAACGGCCGAGCGAGTAGACATAGAACAACCTGCCAAGTGAGATGAAGCTCGAGAAGCAATCCCCTCACGCTACCTCTCCGCGACACAGGGGTCAAGCGTCAGGCCATTTGGCCGTGCCGTATCCCCCTACCAACCCGGCGTGTCAGCCAGGGCTCTAGGCGAAGCGACTCGCATTACTTCACTTGCTCGATCGATTGGATCACGATCGGATCGACCGGCGTGCTGACAAAATCGCCCTGATCGTGGACCGCCGCCTTGCTGATGGTGTCGATCACATCTTGCCCGGAAATCACCTCGCCGAAGACGCAATATCCAAAGTCTTCGCTCGTTTCGGTGCTCAGGTGATCGAATGACGGGTTATCGACCAGATTGATGAAGAATTGGCTGGTCGCACTATGGGCGTACATCGGATCGCGGGCCATCGCCAGCGTCCCTTTTTTGTTCGGCAGGCAATTGGTGGCTTCGTTCATGATCGGCGCCCGCGTTTGCAGCGCTTCATATTTGTCGTTGAAGCCCCCCGCGGCGAGCATGTTCTCGGACGCTACATAATGTACGATCGTGCCATTATAAAAGCCGCGACGAACGTAGCTATCGAGGAAGTTCTCGACGGTTAGCGGTGCTTTCTCAGCATTGAGTTTGACGCGAATGTCACCCGCCGAAGTCTTGATCAGGACCTCCGGAAAGAGATTGACTGCAATCTTCTTGTTCGATACGGAAGCTGGCGTGGTCGCGCCAGCGTTGTTGGTTTCCGCTACCACGGTCGCCTTGCTAGCAGTCTCATCCGTTGCTTGACCGATACTGGCCGCCGGAACCGCTGTGTCACCTTTACCACAACCCACTGCCGAGAGCAGCAAAACCGTACAGGCCAAACCGGCCAGGTAATTTGATCGAAAAACTAACATTGCGGCGCTCCTTGCCTGGGAAATAAGCGAGAGGCGATATCATGCGACATGCTGGCAAAACATGCAACATCGATTCCGCACCACTGCTCTGGATTTAAAGGAGAAAAACCAGTACCTTCCCTCGCCGCTTGTCAGAGGTCGGGCGAATCTCCAGATTCGTGTCGAAGTGGCTTTTCCCGAGGGCTAGAACTGGAGAGATATCCCACGAAAATTCACCCAGGCGGCAGAGGCTTCAAGGAGGAACGATGGAAATGAACTTCAACTTGTTTACTTGGATTCGCGAAGGTGTTCGCCAATCGGTGCTCGCTGGCGTCACGGATGCCATCGAGAACATTGGCACGCCCGTCAGCGGCGAGGATGTCACACCACACCTCAAGGCGATGCTCGCACCGCGCGATATCGAAGCCTTACCAGGTTCGCGGGCGGTTTCGGAAGCGGCTCCGCAGCGCAAACGACTGGGGCGTTCGCTAAAGGACTTGGACGTTAGCGGCAAGGCAGATTAGGTCACTAGCGCTATGACCCGTCGCCATCGGCAAGATACATCTCGATCGGCAGATCGACGAGTATTTCCGTGCCGCGACCGGGCTGGCTGCGGATAGTGGTATGGCCACCGAACAAGCGAGCGCGCTCCTTCATGCCGCGCAAGCCAAAACGGTCGGTGGGAACCGACTTCAAGTCGAAGCCGATCCCTTGATCGCGAATCATCAATCGCAGGCGGCCGTTTTCCTGGATTAGCTCTACTTCGGCCGCGCTCGCTTCGCTATGGCGCTGAACATTGTGCAGCGCCTCTTGAACGATGCGAAACATCGTTCCTTCCAAAAGGGGCGAAAGTCGCTCGAATGAAACGGCGTGCTTGAATTCCACCTCGAGGCCACCTTGCTGGGCGTGTTCGCTAATCAGGTAACGAATCGCTTCCACGATACCGCGCTCGTCAATGATCATCGGTCGCAATTCGCTGATCATCCGCCGTCCTTCGTCGATGGACTTGCGCAATAGTCCGCGAAGCATGTCGAGTTGGCCGGGTGCCAGTGTCTCTCCGTTTTCCAATCGGGGTGCGATTCCTTCCAAGGCCAGATGGGCGCCTACAACATCTTGCACCAGGCCATCGTGAATTTCATAGGCAATCAAGCGTCGCTCGCGTTCGTGCAGGTTGAGCAACTCTCGCAACAAGCGTTCCTCATTGCGCAAGGTTTGCTCAGCCCGCTTGCGCTCCGTCACGTCGCGCATGATAGCGATCACCAGGCGCTGGTTGTCGATCTCGGTCCAGCGCAGGCTGACTTCCACCGGAATGCCATCGCCCAGCGAATCGAGCATTTCGACATCGGTGATGAGTCCTTGGCCGCTTTCGGCATGTTCGGCAAACAACTCCCGCACGCGCTCTTGATGCGATGCGACATAGAGCTCCGTGTGCGACAATCGCGTGATTTGTTCCGGCAGTTTGCCTGTGATACCAAGTGCCAGAGCGTTGGCTTCAATTATGCGGTCGGTGCGAGCATCGATAATCACAATCGCGTCATTGGCGGCATCCATCAACAGATGGTAGCGTTGCTCGGAAGCGGCCCGTGCTTGCTCCATTTGTTTGCGTAGCGTGATGTCGGTGATGTACATCACTACGCCGGTCACCTTGCCTTCCTGCCGATAGGGTCCAAACCTTGTCGCGTACCATGCCAATGCGCCGTGCGGGCCATAGCCTTGCGATTCACTTAGCTCAAACTCGCCGGTTTCGAGTACCCGTCGCAATCGCGGCATCATGTTCGGGCGTTCTTCCAGCGGCACCCACTGGGAGACATGGCTCCCGATAACCTCCTCAGGCGTAGTGCCAGCAACCGTTCGATTCACGTAAGTGATATTACCTGCTTCGTCGAGCAGCAGCACAATATCGCTCGAAGCATTGGCCAGCGAATGCCAACGCTCCTCCGATTGCCGCAACTCGCGCAAAGCTTGATGGCGTTCGGTGGCGTCCAAGGCGAAGCCAATCGCCCCTTGCCCGTGGGCGGCGTCGAAGATAACAAACGTATCGAATGCCCAAGGTTGGTCGCCATCTGATCCGGCGACGATAAACCGCGAACTTCCGCCCGCGAGCGCCGCGAGAATGGCATCACGGATGCCGGGGTCTTGAATGGCGAGTCGATAGGCTTGTTCGTAAGCTCTGTCAGGCCCCACTCGCGTCAATCCCGCGCCATGAGCTTCGGCCAACTCCAAGTCGCCATTGATACGAAATGCGACCACCGGCATGTTGGCTAACACGCCTTCCATGAGTTCCGCTTGCTTGCAAAGTGTTTCCTCCGCGACTCGGCGTTGCGCGATCTCCCGCTCCAGACGAGCATTCGCCTGGGACAGGTCCCGCACCTGTTCGTGCACGCGACTCCCCAGCTTTTCGTAGGATTCCTGCAGTCTGGCGAATCTCTCTCGCCGCGCGGAAATATCGACCAGCACGCCGTGATAGATTATCTCGTCGTCGGCTAGCATCGCGGGAATGCTCATGGCACGCAGCCAACGTACCTCACCCGACTTGGAAACGCAGCGAAACTCGAAATCAAACTTCTCGCACGACTGCATCGAGGCCAAGGCCGTTTCATAATAGCGCGCGCGATCTTCAGGATGGATCGCATCGAGCAGCAGCATCGGTTGGGCCAACAGTTCGGCTGGCGAGATGCCGATATACTCATGCGCTCGCGAGCTGACGAACTCCAAGCGGAGCGTCGAACCGTCCACTTTGCCCGCCGTCTGATACAGCATGGCAGGAACGTGTTGAAGCAATTCCTGAAGCTGCGCTAGTTGCCGCTGGCTTTCGAGACCATCGCCATTGTGCGGATCAGGCTGCGGCGCTTGGAAAGCCATTTTGCATCCATGTAGGACGAGTTCACTTACACGTCTTTACTGTCTTTTTAGGGACAAACAGGGACACTCGTGCCACGATTTCAAACATCCGGACATCGCCCGCGGGCTTTGGTGAGTAAGCGCGATAGCTCGCGCAATTCATCGCCCGATAGGCTCGACATCACATGCTTGTGCAGCGCTGAAACCGGCACATCGAGCCGAGCGAGCAACTCCAAGCCCAGCGGCGTAATCCGGACCAGCACGACGCGTCGATCGGCGTCGGTCCGCGAACGTTCCACCCAACCGGCCGTTTCCAAGCGATCCACCAACCGCGTGATGTCCGGCATCCGTGTGATCATTTGTCCCGCGATTTCGAGACAGGGCAAGCCTTCACCCCCCGCACCTCGCAAGATGCGTAGCACATTGTATTGCGGGCCGGAGAGACCATGCGTGGTGAAGAGGCGGGCGAATTCGCTTTGGAGTTGATCTGAAGTACGCAGTAAATTTAGCAGTGCCTCCTGCTCGAGCGAGTCGAACGGATGCTTCTTACCTATTTCTTGCTGCAGCGATGTCTCAGGCATGGGACGGCTTCCTTTGCGTTCTCTTCATGATAGAGGAAAGCCGAAGTGAACTTAAGTGGTCACAGCACTAACTCGCCAGCCGATAAAAAGCCCGTGCTGTGCCACCGAAAATGGCCGCCTTTTCTGCGTTTCCCAACGGTCCCACGGCTTCCCGCAAAGCATCGATGGCTTGCTGGTAAGTTCCCGCTAACTCGCAAACAGGCCAGTCCGATCCATACATACAGCGTGCCGGACCGAACAACTCCAATGCTTGCTGGACATAGGGAATCAAGTCCGCCGGTTGCCAAGCGTGCCAATCGGCTTCGGTAACCATGCCTGAGAGTTTGCAATGCACATTGGGATAGCGCGATGCTTTGCGGAAGTCGTCGATCCAATTGTGCAACTTCCGCAACTTGATCTCCGGCTTGGCGAGATGGTCGATCACGAGCGGAAGATTGGGGCAGGTCTCTGCAATCTTAGGCACATGTCGCAAATGTTTGGTAAAGAATAACAGGTCAAACGGGACTTGATGCTTCTCCAGAACTTGCAGTCCGCGAAGCACTTCGGGGCGGATAATGAAGTCGTCGTCCGGTTCGTCATGCGTGACATGCCGCACGCCGACGAATTTAGGATGATCCTTGAATTCCAACAGTTGCCGTTCGCAATCGGGTGAGGCCAAATCGACCCAGCCGACAACGCCTGCCAGAAAGTCATTCTGGTCGGCCAATTCCAACACCCAGCGGTTCTCCGCCACGTTGTGCTGTGTTTGCACAAAGATCGATTTATCGACGCCAGCTGCCTGGAGCAACGGCGCGAGATCTCTCGGAAGAAAGTCTCGCTTGATCTTGGCCAGTGCCGGCGCGTTCAGCCAGTCGTAGTCGAAGCGACCAAGTTGCCAAAAGTGCTGATGGGCATCAATGACCTGGCTCATCGTTATTCTCCGGCCGGCCCTCGACATAGAACCAGTTGTGAATCGGTTGCAGGATCGCCTGGACTTCGGCCAATAGTTGCTCGTCGATCGGCTCCGCCGCCCAGTTGGCCCATTGCCGAACGCGACCAGGATCAGCCGAACCCGTAACGCAAGTCGTCAGATCAGGATGGGCGATTGAAAACTGCAGTGCCAGCTTGGCGATGTCGCTGCCTCGCGCGGCGCAAAGTTCCGCAGCGCGTTTGCAGACGGCACGCACTTCGGGCGTCGCTTTATGCCACGGAGGAAGCGTGGCATTGGTGAGTAAGCGGGCGGAGAACGGCGCCGCGTTCATAATGCCCACCTCTTTGGATTTGAGATAAGGCACCAGATCGGCCAGCATAGTGTTTTGCAGCGTGTAGTGGTTGTACGACAACATCACATCCAACGGCGCGCGATCAAGCACATATTTGAACATCTTCATCGGATAGCCCGAGACGCCAACAAAGCGCACCTTCCCTTGTTGCTGCACCTTCCGCAGCGCAGGCAGCGTCTCTTCGACAATCTGCCGCATCTCGACGAACTCCAAGTCGTGACACAAACAGATGTCGAGATAATCCACCTTCATCCGTTCGAGGCTGATATCGACACTTTCCACCACGCGCTTCCCCGAGAAGTCGAAGTGCTGCCCCGAGTAGCGCCCGAGCTTACTGCCCAGCAAGTACTTGTCGCGTGGAATGTCACGCAACGCAACGCCAAGCAGCACCTCCGACATACCGCGTCCATAGAAGGGCGAGGTATCGATGAAGTTCATGCCGCAGTCGATCGCCACCGGCACCGTGCGGAGCGCTTCGTTGATATCGATCGAGCGAAATTCCTGCCCCAGCGACGACGCGCCAAAGCTCAAGATCGGGAGATTTAGGCCAGTCTTGCCGAGAGGACGAGTTTGCATGGGAGAGCCTATATGTCGTACACCAATCCGAAGCGTGAGCGAGGATTTTTTCGCATGATGGATCTCTTGATCCATCCCACGCAAGACCGCCACCCTAACACTTTGAGGTTAGTGCAAAAGGAATTACAGTAGCGCGGTTGTTTCGGCGAAGCCATACATCAAGTTGAAGTTCTGCACCGCAGCGCCGCTAGCACCTTTGATCAGATTATCGATGCAACTAATCAGCACCAACTTGCCGCGCACGAGCCGCGCTGTGATGTCGCAAAAGTTAGTGCCACTGACATCTTTGCTTGCAGGCAGATGATCGACAATGCGCACAAACGGCTCCCCTTGATAGAAGTCGCGCAGCACAGGGAGCAGTTCGTCTTCTTTAAGGTCACGCGTCGGCTGAGCATAGATCGTCGAGAGAATGCCGCGATCCATCGGCGTTAGATGCGGCGTGAAGATTACGTTGACAGCCTTTCCTGTGGCGCGGCCGAGAATCTGCTCGATCTCTGGTGTGTGGCGATGACGACCAACGCTGTAAGCCGAAATGCTTTCATTGCATTCTGGATAAAGTGTGGTGAGTTTGGGCGAACGGCCGGCGCCGCTTACGCCGGACTTGGAATCGATAATCAGTGTTTGCGGATCGACCAACCCCGCCTTGATAAACGGCGCGAGGGCCAATATGGCGGTAGTGGGATA
>JBGSHH010000205.1:0-9714 GCA_041752355.1 Pirellulaceae bacterium
GCTCGTGCTGCATCAGGCGAACATTCGCATCATCGATGCCGCGGTCGAAGTGCTGGGCGTGCCGCGCGATAAAGTGTTCGTCAATCTCGATCGCTATGGCAACACATCCGCCGGCAGCATTCCACTCGCTCTCGACGAAGCTTATCACGCCGGTCGCATCCATTCCGGCGATCATCTGTTGCTGTGCGGCTTTGGTGCCGGACTCGCTTGGGGCGCGGGTGTGATGCGGTGGTAAGGAATTTGGGTCTTGCTCACTCGGATGATCAGCTGAGTCACTCCAAACTATACTTCTCTAGCAACCGATAAAGCTTCCGTCGGCTGATGCCTAGCGCCCGCGCGGCGCGAGCTTTGTTACCCCGTTCCCGTTGCAGGATCGTCTCGACGTGCGTCTTTTTCAAGTCTTGCAGGCGATCCAAAGAGTCATTATTCAATCGCTTGGATTGACCATCGTTTACCACTGGGTACGGCGAACGTGCTAGTGCCCCGCTCGCGACAGGAGCATTGCCACGGATTTCCGGGGGCAAGTGCTCCGCGCGAATAACCTGATCATCGGACATTATCTTGGCCCGTTCCAGAGCATTGTAGAGTTGCCGCACGTTGCCAGGCCACCCATAGGCTTCACAGGCGGCGAGCGCGGCAGGCTGTATTTCCCAATCGCTGCCGGACAGATGCTTCACTAGCAGCGGAATATCTCCCTCGCGAATTCGCAGCGGCGGGAGGTCGATCGTCATTACGTTAATGCGATAGTATAAGTCTTCGCGAAACCGCATTTCTTTCACCTCGGTCGCCAGATCGCGATTGGTCGCCGAAATGATCCGCACTTTCACGCGGCGTTCCTTGACGGAACCGATGCGGCGAAGCGAGCCATCCTCCAGCACGCGCAACATTTTCGCTTGCAAAGCGCCGGCCAGTTCGCCAATCTCGTCGATGAAGAGTGTGCCACCGTCGGCGATCTCAAATAGCCCCGCTTTGGCAGCGATCGCTCCGGTGAACGTCCCTTTCTCGTGGCCAAAGAGTTCGCTTTCAAGCAGGCTCTCCGGCAGCGCGGCGCAGTTGATCACGACCAACGGCTTGTCCGCCAATCGACTCGCTTGATGCAACGCTCGGGCAACCAATTCCTTGCCGGTGCCGCTTTCGCCTTGGACCAAAATCGGACAATCGGTCGGGCCGGCTCTGTCAATGAGCCGAAAAATCTCCCGCATGGGACGCGATTCGCCGATCATTTTCGCGGGGCGACGACTTCGCTCCAGCACCACCTTGAGTTGCGCGTTCTCTTTGCGCAATTGCCGGGCGTTCAATGCCTTTTGCACGACCACTTCCAGCGCATCCAGTGCGACTGGCTTGGTGAGATAGTCAACCGCCCCCAGTTTCATCGCCTGAACCGCCGTGACAATGGAGCCCTGGCCGGTGAGCATGATGACTTCGCACTCGTTTTGCGAGGCTTTGACTTGCTCCAAGAACCCGATGCCGTCCATCCGTGGCATATCGAGATCGCAAATCACCACGTCGAAGTTGCGTTTTTCTAGAGCGTCCAGTGCCGCCACACCGTCAATCGCCTCGGTCACCTGAAAGCCGCGACGAGTGAATCGTCGGGCAAGTACCTCGCGGACTTCGTCGTCATCATCAACTAAGAGTAGATCGCCGAGCAAATTCATCGCGGATTCTTGATTCACAGCATCATCAGCGAGCAAGTGATGGACCTCAGAACACGAATTGCGCCCAACTGGACACAAATTGCCCAGTCGCGCGCGCGGCTTCGCACAACAAGACTCAGTGTAATGCCTCTAACGAAGTATGCCAGCCACGTGCGCGCAATTGGGGCGAGAATGATGCAAGTTGCATGGGGAACTTGGTTTATGGCGAGTTACTGAGGGGAAATTGTGCGCCTCTGGCGTCACTGGCACGCTCGTTGCGTTCCATCTAGGTGGGACAAACAAGTGAAAGTAACGCGAGAAAGCGTTTCCTTTGCGACCACCGCCATCCACACGATGACGTGTCACTCGAAGAAAGGAAGTGTCCCATGAACGCCCAGAAAATTCTGTTCGCGACCGATTTCTCGCCGTCTGCGGAGACGGCCCTGGTGATGGCAACCTCTCTAGCCAGAATCACCGGCGCGGAACTCATCATCGCCCACGCGGAAGTTCCGCCGGCTGTTTACGGCGGCGAGGAATTGGTCGGCGCGCTGTATGAACTGAACAACCAACAAGCGCAAGAGAATCTCGATCGGGTAAGACCAAGCGATTTAACGGTCCGCTGCCGACGAGTTCTGCTGCTTGGCACGCCGGCAGACGAGATCCTGGGTCTGGCAAAGCAAGAGCACGCCGACCTGATCGTCATCGGCACGCATGGTCGCACCGGGCTAAGCCGCATGCTGATGGGAAGCGTGGCGGAACAAATTGTCCGCCGCGCGGATTGTCCCGTGCTGACGGTGAAGCCCGGCGCGGTGGTTCCGGAATCCGTAGGAACCAAGGAGACTGTCTCCGCGTAAGAGAGTAAGAGGCGGATCGGATGAAAAGGGCCGCCGCATGGTGCGGCGACCGGTTATTGGTGGCTGTGCGAAAGGAGGTGTGTCATGTTCCGTACATTGACACCGTGGACCGCACGGGCTGCTCGACCGTTTGGCAAGTTCGATCTGGAACTGCCGGCCTGGGTAGATCGGATGTTTGGTCCAGAAGAAGAGTGGTGGCCGGGCGGTGAAGATTTCGTCCCGCGGACCGACTTGGTCGAAACTCCGCAAGCGATGGAAATCACCGTGGAATTGCCAGGCATGAAACCCGAGGACGTCAAAGTGGAGGTTCTCGAAGGTCGCCTGATGATTCATGGCGAAAAGAAGGAAGAGAAAGAAGTCACGGACAAGACGTTTCATCGTGTCGAACGGCGCTATGGCGAATTCCGTCGTACGCTGCCGCTGCCGACCACGATCGATGCGGAGAAAGTCGTGGCTGAATTCAAGGATGGCGTACTTAAAGTCACTGTCCCGAAGGTTCCTGCCGCGCAACCCAAGAACATTGAGGTGAAAACATAGTAGACCGTTTCCACAATTCGTCGCGGTCGCTGTAGCCTTGGATGCTATTGGGGCCGCTTATCCCGTGGTTCGTTGAGAACCGCGTAAATTGGCTCCCTCGCGGAGCAAGGTTTGATGAAGTGGCGCGCTGGTAGCTCAGCCGCTGGCGTGCCACGCAGCTGGGTTGGAAGTGTTCGCTATCGCAATCCCAGGAGTTGAACCTACCACAGTAAAAGGGAAGTTACCGCGTGAACGGTCAAGGTGAGTGAACCCTCTACGATTCCCCGCCCCGCGACCGTACAGCGACAGGCTTGTGTCCAATCGAGTATTGTCACTGCGGCTCGGTAACCGCAGGCTGCAGCGCAGCACGCCGACTTCCCGCCCCATTTGCGAAGCACTCAGGGCGACTTGGTCCGACGGACCGACTCGCCCTGAAGCATTTCTTGCGGATCGAATTGGTCGCATTGACTGAACGTCCGTTTACCGGTGCGTACCGTTTGCGTACAATCAGGGGCATGTCGCTCGAACTCTTTCATCCGCTTGTGCGCCGCTGGTTTGAATCCCGTTTTCGCGCGCCGACCCAGCCGCAGGCGGAAGGTTGGCCACGCATCGCTGCAGAAGAGGATGTTCTGATCGCGGCACCGACCGGCTCCGGCAAAACGCTCTCGGCTTTCCTGGTTTGCATCGATCGATTGGTGCGGCAGTGGCTCGACGGAACCCTCGGCGATGGCGTGCAGGTGGTGTACGTATCGCCCCTCAAGGCGCTCAGCAACGACATCGAGCGCAACTTGCAGGTACCACTGCTGGAAATCGCGGCGTTAGCCGAGCAGGAAGGCTTCGGCACCCTACCGATTCGGGCCTCCGTCCGTACCGGCGACACACCGACGGCCGAGCGCGCGAAGATGCTGAAGAAGCCGCCGCATATATTGGTGACGACGCCGGAATCGCTATTTTTGATTCTCACATCGAGCAAGAGTCGCGATGTACTACGCGGCGTGCGGACGGTCATTGTCGACGAAATCCATGCGCTGGCACGCGACAAGCGCGGCTCGCATTTATCGCTCACGCTCGCCCGCCTCGACGCGCTGTGCGAGACGCGCCCCGTGCGGATCGGCCTGTCCGCGACGCAAAAACCGATGGAGGAAATTGCGGCGTTCTTAGTTGGCACTTCGAGCGCGAAATCCAAAAACCAACCGGCTAAGCAACGCGAACTGGCCTTCTCCGAAATTCGACCTCCGACGTCCGACCTTTCCCCCAACTCGCCCGTCCCCGCTTGTCACATCATCAACTCGGGCCACATTCGCACGCTGGACCTAGCGCTCGAGATTCCGACCAGTGAGTTGCAGGCGGTTTGCTCGCACGAGCAGTGGGGTGAAGTGTATCAGCGACTGTGCGAACTCATTAACTCCCATCATAGCACGCTGGTTTTTGTAAACACACGGCGGATGTGCGAGCGCGTGGCGCATCAATTGACGGAGATGCTCGGCGAAGAAGGAGTCACCAGCCATCACGGGAGTATCTCGCGCAAGTTGCGCCTGGATGCCGAGCAAAGGCTCAAATCAGGTCAACTCAAGGCGATCGTCGCCACGGCGTCGCTGGAGATGGGTATCGATGTTGGTTATATCGACCTGGTCGTGCAGATTGGCTCGCCGCGTTCCATCGCGACATTTTTGCAACGTGTCGGCCGCAGTGGTCACTCCTTAGGCGCGTTACCCAAAGGCAGATTGATCGCACTCACGCGCGATGAGTTGCTGGAATCATTAGCGCTGATTCGTTCCGTCAAACGCGGCGAACTCGATCGCATTGAGATTCCCCAAAAGCCGCTCGATATTCTCGCTCAACAGATCATCGCCGCCACGGCTTGCGATGAATGGGAGGAAGCGGCGCTGTTCGATCTGGTGCGCAAAGCCTATCCCTATCGCGATCTGACGCGTGAGGAATTTGACGATGTCCTCCAACTTTCCACCGATGGCCTGGGCATCTATAAGCGCGGCGCGTATCTCCATCGCGACCGTATCCATGGCAAGGTGAAGGCCAAAGCGGGCGGCCGTTTAGCGGCGATCACCTCCGGCGGCGCCATTCCCGACATGGCCAACTATCGCGTGGTCAACGCGGAGGATAACGCGCTCGTCGGTTCCATTGACGAGCACTTCGCGGTGGATAGTTCCGCTGGCGACGTATTCCTACTGGGTAACACTTCTTGGCGCGTGATGGCGATTCGGGCCAGCGACGTGATTGTCAGCGATGCCGGCGGGGCAGCACCGACGATTCCGTTTTGGTTTGGCGAGGCTCCGGGACGCACGATCGAACTCTCGCAATCGCTTAGCAGTCTGCGCCGCGAAATCGCCACCAGGCTGGAAGCCCACGGTGAACATCATCCCCGCGCGATCGATTGGCTGAAGTCCGAGTGTAACGCCGACGACAAATCGGCCTGGCAAGCTTCCCGCTATGTCGCGGCCCAACAAGCGGCACTGGGGCTTGTCCCCACATGCGAGCAAATCGTCTTCGAGCGTTTCTTCGATGATTCCGGCGGCATGCAATTGGTGATTCATGCACCGCTGGGCGCGCGGGTGAATCGAGCGTGGGGCTTAGCACTACGCAAACGTTTTTGCCGTAGCTTCGATTTCGAGTTGCAAGCTGCGGCAGACGACAATGGCATCGTACTGTCGCTATCGCCGCAACATAGCTTTCCGATCGAGCAGCTTTTCAAGATGCTCGGGCCGCACAATGGTGAGGAGTTGCTGACGCAGGCGGTACTCGCGGTGCCGATGTTTCAGCTACGCTGGCGGTGGAACGCTATGCGAGCGCTGGCGATACTGCGGATGCAGAGCGGCAAGAAGGTGCCACCTCACATGCTTCGCTTTCGGAGCGATGACTTGCTGGCGGCCACGTTTCCCGAAACGGTCGGTTGTTTGGAGAACCATCACGGCGACGTGGTAATTCCCAATCATCCGCTGGTGCGGCAGACGATGCATGATTGCTTGACGGAAGCGATGGATGTCGAGCGCTGGATCGGTGTCCTGACGGCCTATCGCGACGGTCAGATTGAAATGATCGCTCGCGACACTCGCGAGCCATCGCCATTTTCCCATCAATTGCTCAACGCGAATCCGTATGCGTTCCTGGACGGCGCTGGTCTCGAAGATCGTCGCACCCGCGCGATCAGCACGCGTCGCACGCTCGATCCCGAGGCGTTTCGCGAACTGACAAAGTTCGATCCGGCCGCCATCGCCATGGTCCGCGAGCAAGCCTGGCCCGTGGTCCGCAATCGCGATGAACTGCATGATGCGCTATTGTCACTCGTAGTACTGACGGACCAGGAAGGGACCGCCTGGAGCGAGCATTTTCATCAACTGGTGCGCGCCGGCCGCGCGGCAGTCGTTCAACGTCCTGGTGGCAAGAGTTTTTGGATCGCCGCGGAACGTTGGCCTGTGGTCCGCGCGCTGTATGACGATGCTATTTGCCAGCCAGCAATTACGCTCCCACCGCAACTGGAGCGACAGTGGGAGAAATCCGCTGCCTGGGTCGAGTTGCTGCGGGGAAGGATGGCGGTAGCGGGTCCGATCACGGTCGCTGAGCTATCTTCCATCGTGGGCATCGCAGAAAGTCATCTCGCCGCCGCGCTGGAAGCGATGGAGGGAGAGGGGCTGGTATTGCGCATGGCAACCGCCCCGTTAGCGGCCCGGGAAGAGACGGAGGGAAACGACGCCCCATCATCCCCGACCGCGAATTCACGGCGGGCGAAGTCAGAAGCGCAATGGTGCGAACGGCGATTGCTCGCGCGCATCCACAAGCTCACACTCGATGGCTTGCGCAAGCGGGTGCAGCCTGTCTCACCGGCGGACTTTTGGAACTTTCTGGTCCATCATCAGCATGTCGCCGCCGCGACGCAGGTCGACGGTCCTGTCGGCATGCAACAACTGGTCGCGCAACTGCAAGGCTTTGAACTTCCGGCTGGCGCTTGGGAAAGTCGCATCCTCGCGGCCCGTGTGAAGGACTACGATCCGCAGTGGCTGGACGAACAATTCCTGATGGGCGAATTGGTATGGGGCCGCTTGCAACCACCTCAGCGCGATCAAGAGCGCGGTCCCAGCATGGCGACGCTGTCGAAGACGATGCCGCTGTCCTTAGCTCGGCGCGAAGACTTGCCTTGGCTCTTGCCGCCAGATCGCAAATCCGCCGAGACACTCGCGCGCGGAGACGCCCAAGCGGTACATGAGGTACTCGCGCAGCGCGGCGCGCTCTTCTTTAGCGAACTCAAGACCAAGAGCGGCCTTTTACAAACACATCTCGAAGAGGCCTTGCGTGAGTTAGCGGCTCTGGGACTCGTGACTTCCGACGCTTTTGCCGCCGTGCGCTCGATTGTCGATAGCAACAAGACCTCCAAGTCGCGCAAGCCGGTGCGTGTCTTCCGAGGACTCAGCGCCCCGATCGGACGCTGGTCGCCGTTTCCTGGCGATGTGCCGACAGTGGAGCGCAAGGAATATCTCGAACGCTGGTGTCGGCAACTGCTGACGCGCTATGGGGTGGTATTTCGCGATTTGCTCGCCCGCGAATCGGCCGCGCCCGCCTGGTGGGAATTGGTGCCCATCTATCGCAAATTGGAGATGCAAGGACAGGTGCGCGGCGGCAGATTTGTCACTGGCGTGGGGGGCGAACAATACGCGACCGATGCCGCCGTTGATGCACTCCGAAATCTGCGCGACGCCGGACCCACCGGTCAGTGGTATGTGCTATCCGCCGCCGATCCTCTTAATCTGATTGGCATTCTCACGGACGCCAACAAACTGCCGGCGACGCACAAGAACGGCTTTATTCTGCGCGATGGCATCGTAGTTGCCATCAAAGAAGCGAGCCAGGTGGAGTTTCCGTCGGTGGACGATCTGTATTTGCAGGCCGAAATGCGTCGCGCCTTGCTGCTGGGTCGCCGCGACGAACAGTATCAACAACGGGTTAAGAACCGTGCTTGAGCGCCTGCAGCACTCCTAACCACCCGCGCTACCAGCGACCAGACCGCCCTCAAAGCGAACACACGTGTCGTCAATCGGTGGACAGTTTTCTAGGGTCACAGACTCGACAATCTTGAGTGGAACTCATTTCCAGGTGGTGATTGGCGGGTAAATCAACTGATCGAACCTAGTCACCCCGCACCAAATTTCACCCTTGGCACGCTAGCTGCACTCTATGCATGCTTCGAGGCGAACAAGTTACTCGCTGCATAAGGAAACCGCACGATGAAACGCCATTTACTCTCCGCGTTTGCTGCCGCATTGGTGGCTAGCGGATTGGTGTCAACAATGGCACCCCGCGCACATGCGCAGGAGGCTCCACTCCCCATTGCCGAAGCGGAACAGTCGGCAACGCAGGAAGGTGTTGAGCCGCTGACCCGCGGGCCTCTCCACGAAGCCTTCGCGGAACCGGTCACCAATGACCCAGAACCGGGCCTGATGGTCAATAAGGAACCGCCGGCCCCTATTGAAGAAGTCGCACCGGAATATCGCCCGGACGACGAAAGCGCGATGTGGATTCCCGGCTATTGGGCCTGGGATGACGAACGCGACGACTACATTTGGATTAGCGGCGTCTATCGTATCCCGCCGGCCGATCAACGCTGGGTTCCCGGCTATTGGCAGCCTGTTGACAAAGGTTGGCAATGGGTCGCTGGCTTCTGGATTTCCTCATCCGTCGAAGAGTTGAACTATCGCGATCCACCTCCGGCCTCGGTCGAGAACGGACCGAGTAGTCCTGCTCCAGGCGATGACTACTTTTATGCGCCGGGTTACTGGAACTACGACGATGCCGGTTATCGCTGGCAAGCTGGGTATTGGTACCCCAGCTACAACAATTACATGTGGATTCCGCCGCGTTATATCTGGACACCGCGCGGCTGCGTTTTCGCCAATGGTTATTGGGATGGTCGGTTGCCAAACCGCGGTTATGCGTTTGCTCCCGTGTTCATCAATCGCAGCTACTACGGTCGTGCAGGCTGGTCATATCGCCCCAACGTATTGCTAAACACCAACGTGCTGTTCAACCATTTGTTTGTGCGCCCTAACTATCACCATTACATGTTCGGCAATTACTATGGCTCGCAATACGCGCGCTATAACATTCAGCCGGCTTTTCGATATCACCAATCGCGCGGTGGTTATGATCCATTGATGTCCTTCTACTCGGCGTACTATGGAAGTCGGGGGCAGAACTTCATGCAATGGTCCAACAATTGGCATGATCGTGTCCAGCGCGATGCGACGAGACGCCCGCCCAATACGTGGCAAGATGTCATCGCGCGAGGTCGCGATGGTCAGCGCCCTGCCGACTTCGGAAGTGCGCAAGGATTGATTGCCCAGCCGTTGAACCAGGTCATCCGGTCGAATGTGAACAACGTCAAGTTCGTGAAGTTGCAAGATCAGCAACGCGAGGCCATCCAAGCTCGCTCGCAAGAGTTGCGTGAATTCAGGCAAGCTCGCCTCCAGGAGGAAAAGCTGGCGAACAACACCAACAACGGCACTCCCCGTGCCCCGACCGATCCAAATGCCAAGGCGCAAGTAAATGGGCGATTCAAGTTACCACCTGCCATTGTGGCACGCGGCGATGCGAATGCCGAAGCCGGGGAAACGCCTCGCCGTCCTCAACGCGATGTGCCACCACCCGCGCAGGCAGACCTAAAGGGCGTACGGGAAGATTTACGTGGACAACCGGGAGTCCGT
>JBGSHH010000206.1:0-7396 GCA_041752355.1 Pirellulaceae bacterium
TATTGCCGAGTCTGTATCTTGGCGTCCGTGTGTATGCCTACCATCAGCACAGGCGAGTTTCCAACAGAATGCAGACGGCGATCGCGCGACTGGCTTGGCACTGTCCGGGCGATCTTACCGAAGACCAATGGGCCTATTGTATCGCATGGACCTGGAATCTGCAGGGCAATTATGGCATGCTTCCAGAGTATATCCCCACTGCCGCGCTGGAGAGGATCGTCGAAGAATTTGAAGCAAGGATTGATGCTGGTGCCAGCTTGGCCACCATCGACTGGCTTTGGGACGAATACTATCGGTCAGCTCCTGAAGCATACCGATACGAGCAATTCAGGCCAACGTCGCCCGCCAACCAATCGCGTTTGGAGGCCGGGGATCACGGGGACAATCCGCTCTCCTATTGGCGTTCACAGTACGAGCGGCTGATGGCAAGCCAGTGAGCTTGCGAGATCACGCCGTGTTAGTTCAAGCGTGCGCCGATGCGGGGTGTCACTTCTCCTCATTCAACCCCATCAGCCCCTTCCGCTTGTCCACCAAACGCAAGGCGTCGTGGGCGGCGGCGCGGACGGTTTCATTGAACGTTCTGCTATTCTGAATTTCCATCAAGAGGGGTACGGCGTCCTTGGCGGCGGGGCCCATCTTGCCGATCGCGACAATCGCGCAGCGCTGCACGCCGGCGTCGGTCTCTTCCTTCGCGAGTTTCATACACGTCGCCATGATCTCTTTATCCGCAGGCTTGATCCGTCCCAAAGCTTCCACAGACACCACGCGGACGCGCTGCGCTGGTGAGTTAAGCGCTGCCATCAACACGGGTTTGGCGGCGGGACCCATTTGGCCCAACGCGCGACTGGCGGCGATCCGTTTGGCAAGCGGCGCTTCTTCGTCTTTGAGCACCGCGCCGAGCGGCTCCAGGCCTGCGCTGCCGCGTTGCACCATCCATTGATCGGCGCGACTCATGGTGATCTGATCGCCGACTTCCGCGGCTTGAATCACTGCCTCCAATGCCGCAGGCACGTCGGTGTAAGCGTTGTCCGGAATCTTCGGAGGCGGAGGAGGAGGCGGGGCGGGCTTCCTTTCCGCCTTGGGCTGCGACTTTTTCGTCGTGGATTTGGCTTTGACGGTTTTTTTTGGTTCGCCACCACAACCAATTAGGACCGACAGGCACAACAGCAATACGAGATAACGCATGATCTAAACAGCCGCTTGACGAGATGCGAAGAACAACCTGGGGATGTAGTTTCCCGTCTACCGCGCGGAGAATCAAGCAGGCGTCGGTTTGTCGTGGATCGACTGCGTAACGTTGATCTTTTGCCAGATCTTTTGCGACAGCCCGGTGGTGAGTTCTTCCACTTCGGTGGCGGCTTCCAGCACGACCGCATCATCGAATTGCTGCACATAGACCGCCGCCAGCTTGCCCACGAGCGCCAGCATCTCGCTGCAATAGTCGAGATAACGCCCTAGCTCAAACGGCGTCAACGTCCGCGGGGGCGACGAACTCGTGTTTTTCTCGGGGGCGAAAAGCCGCTCGGGGTCTTTCGTCAATTGGTGCATATCGATGATGTGGGCCAGCGCGCGCAATTCGTGAATGGCGACCAGCGCTCGCCGCCGTTTAAAGCGCGTTTCTAGCGTGAACAGGAAGAACACCGCTGCACCCACGAGCACCAGGTCGTTGATGCCTGCCTCGACCAATTGCACGAATTCGGCGAAATCGTCCACCTTGACCGGCATATTCAGCCGCATCGCAGTGGCCATAAAGCCCATCATGATTAGGCCCATAAAGCCAATAATCGCCACGCGCAAGCCAAAATTGGGCTGCGAAATCTCCTGCGAGCGCTCGCGGGCGTTATGCCCCAGCATCAACAATTGCCCGCACAACCGCGCCAGCCCCGAATCGGGAAAGCGCTCGGTGATCCGCCGCTGCAACAGCTCGATCGTTTCTTCGATCTTGGTGGGATCGAGCGTAAGCATGGGGTGGTGGAGTGGGGCGTGATGGGTGAGTAGCAAATCTGCCCGCAAGGCCGATTCAAGTATGGCCGACAAGTTCCTATGATAGTCAATGGATTGGCCAAGACCATCGCCTCCCAAGTTCTAAGTTCTAAGCACTAAGTCCTACCCACTTCACACATGCCGCTAGTCGATGTCGAAATCGTGCTGGACGAAGGACCGCTGCCGCCGGCGGCGGAGGCCTATATCGAGGCGGCAAAAATCCAGATTGACCACTTTCTCTACAAGCTCAAAGGGAAGGATATTCCAGCCTTTGTGCCGAGCGATTTCGCAGCGGTCTATCGCGCGATCGATGCCGTGCTCAAAGCGTATGCTGCCCCGGGCAATCGGTTTTGCGAATGGGGAAGTGGCTTCGGCATCGCGGCGGGACTCGCATCATTGCTGGGTTGCGACGCGTGCGGCATCGAGATTCATCAAGAGTTGGTCTTCGAGGCCGATCGTTTGGCGAAGCATTTCGATTTGGCGGTGCAGTTCGTCTGCGGCAGTTTGGTGCCCCCAGGCGGAGAAGACATCGCCTCGCAAACATTCGATTTCGCCTGGCTGAGTGCGGCTTCGGATGATGCCTATGACGAACTCGGTTTGGAGCCGACCGATTTCGATCTTATCTTCGCTTACCCTTGGCCGGGCGAAGAGCAGGTGATCTACGATTTGTTCGACCGCTTTGCAGCGACTGGCGCGGTACTCATCACCTATCACGGCGTGCAAGGCGTGCGCGTGCAACGCAAGACGAGCGCCAAGCGCCGCAAGCGTTAAGGCGGTTTTCGTGCGAATGCCTGCCAACAAGAACAGCCCCGCGAGTTTCCTCACGAGGCTGTGTCATGTTCATTGGATAGTTGGCTTGTTCGACTACGGATCGAGCCGAATCACTTCATCGCCGAACTGAATATTCCGGACCTGGTCGATCCCGCGGAAGATATAGAACAAGTTGCCGCCTGCGTTACCGTACAGGACATCTTTGGCCCCATCGCTGGCGAGCGGATCGATCAGCGAATCGATGATATCGGCGCGATCCTCGTCCGAAGAACTCTCTTCCCAGGTTTGCCAAAGCAACAACAGGAGCTCCAGATCGTTGTCGAGAATCGTCTCTTCGCCGATGAGCAGATCTTCGCCGTCGCCGCCATAGAGCAAGTCAGCCCCGCGACCGCCGATCAGAACGTCCTGTCCGCCATCGCCATACAACCGATCCGCGCCGTTATCGCCCAACAGCAGATCGTCGCCGAAGTAACCATGCAACGAGTCGTTACCCAGGCCGCCGCGCAAGTAGTCGTTGCCCTTTCCGCCGTATAGACGATCGTTACCAGCACCACCATCGATCACATCGTCGCCTTTGAAGCCGTGCAGGTAGTCGTTGCCATCCTCGCCGAAGAAAGTGTCGGCATCGCGGCCGCCACTGACAACATCATTGCCATCTCCGCCGGTGACGAAATTCTCTCCGTGGCTGGCGAGAATGTTGTCGGGACCAGCGCCGCCGGAAATCGAGTCATCTCCTAGACCGGTGGCGATATAGTCGCGACCATTGCCGCCATAGATGGTGAAATCAAACAACAAACTGGTGGCCGACACAATGCGATCGTTGCCATTCAAACCGTAGACGATGATGCTGTTGGTCGGTGCCAGGTCTTTGTAAACCTCGGTGCCGATCTTTACTTTGATCAAATTATCGCCGGTGATCGTGATGTTGTCGCTATTGTCCGTACCGACAATCACAAGCACCGTATCGCCGCCGACAGTCACTTCCCGCACGCTCGGTTCATCGGTCTCTTGATGCAGGACCATAATGCGATCGTTGTTGCTCGACGCGCCGGAAACGTTGGTGAAGATCTCATTGCTGTTAAAGGGATTAACATAGGTGCCGTTGATAATCGCACCATTCGTGGTCAGCGATGCCACGCGACCCACCACATCGGCGACACCATCTTCGCCTGGCTCGACAAACTCATCTTCGATATCGGAGGCGACCCACAGATCGTTCCCATCATCGCCCGTCGTCAGGCCTGGGTTCTGCTCACCGACATACACCCGGCCATCCGTATCGACCGACAGATCGCCAGGCGCGGTGAATTCCGGACCGGCCAAAGATTGATCGAGATAAACGCGCACAAAAGGTGCCGAAGGATCGCCGGTCTCACCATCCAGATCGATGCCTAGTACCCGGTCTTGACCCTGTACCGCGACGTAGAGAACTTCGCCGAGCGCGGTACCCGTGACTTCCACATCCTTAGGCATGTCATAGGTCGTGAAGCCCAGCTCGGGCGGAATATCTCCCAGCGCCAAGCGGACGCTATCTTCCACCGGCGTTTCAAGCGTCACCCATTGGCCTTGGCCAACGTCATTCGCTTCGACATACAGCACCGCCACCAGACCCTCGGAGAGATCACCATAATTTGTCGGTGTGAAGCGTAGCACTGCGCCACCACCTGGCGCATTGTCCGTGTAATACAGATTGCCTTCACCATCGAAGTCGATGCCGCCAAACGCCGCCGAACCGATCATCGGGCGCGCGAAGATCGTCGGCATGGACGAAGTGGGATCGACGATTTCGTAAACCAGGCCGTTGATCGCGAACGGATATTCAGGGTCTGGTATGAAGTCGAGATCGGTCGGTTCCAACGACTCGCCAATCAAAAGCGTGCCCCACGGCGTCCAACGTACGACGCTGACGTGCTGAATCGAAAGATAATCGGCGAGCGTTTCGTCTTCGATCTGCCCATCGGCAACGGAGATCTCTAATAAGTTGATCGTATCACCGGTCACAAGATCGGTGCGATTCAACCCGCCATCCGCCGTAACGCCGCCGGTAAACAAATAGCGACCAGTAGATGGCCCCGATTCATTGAGCGTGTTCTGCGAAAGGTTGTCGGTGAGTTGCGGATCGCTGACATGGCTTTGCAAGGTCGTTTGCGAATAGCCATCGGCCAGGTCAAACGGATTGAGTTCGTTAGCACCGCTGATCGGACCAACCACAGCCGACGCAGCTGGTGGCGTAAAATCCAAATCGGCGGCGAGCAGGATGCGTTGCTCCAGTTGATCGAATGACGGACGGAATTTGAATCCACGCGAACGCTGGCGTTTACTAGGACGCTTATTAATAGAAGTGCCGTTCATGCTAGATGCCTCCGATAAAACTGAATACACAATCTGCGACGAATGGATAATTTGGCAAACCGCAGACGGAATTGCTAGTCCTTTCGGTGTTAATTCTTTGAGTACGTCCCAGTTCGAGATTCCAACGCCCCAAAAATGTTAATCTGGGAAGACTAGTGAATCTGGGATAATGATCCAGAGCGGATCCACAAGAGTCGCGGCGAGTACGCAGGCGACTTGAAACTCAGAAAAAATGAGATCGGTGGGGCTCGAACCCACGACCCACGGATTAAAAGTCCGTTGCTCTACCGACTGAGCTACGATCTCGAATGTGCTGATTTTAGGCTAATTTGTGCCTGTTTTTCGGCCTTTGCCTTCGCAGTCGTCTTCACTGCTTGACAACCGTTTTGACAACCACTAGGCTGGCGGGCGTCAATAGTGACAACCGTGCGGATGGTACCCGCCCGGTTGTCAAGCCACACCTAACCGTCAGAGCGAGGTGCGACAATGGCCCATTCTACAGCAGATTCCGATTCCCGAAAGCCTACTAAGAAGAAGGCGAAGCGACCGCCGCCTGATTTCCCGCTGTCCGAACGCAGGGGCGAGAATCGGTGGTGCAAAAAGATCCTCGGTCGAGTGCACTACTTCGCCGGCACCAAGCAGGAAGCGCTTAGTGAGTGGCTGCGCGTGAAGGATGACCTGCTGGCCGGTCGTAAACCGCAGCCCGCCGACGGTTCGCTGACGCTGCTGGAACTTTGCGACAAATTCATCAAGAGCAAGCGCTCCGATCTCGATTCAGCAGCGCTGTCGCCGCGTACCTTTGCAGAGTATAAGCGCGCAACGGATCTGCTCATCCACACCTTTGGTCGCACCCGTCGTGTCGTCGATCTGCGGCCCGACGACTTCGAGCAACTGTACTCGAAGCTGGCGAAGAAGCATACGCTCGTCGCACTCGGGCGCGAGGTGACAATGTGCCGCAGCGTGTTCAAGTATGCGGTCGATTCCGATCTGCTCGATCGTGCCGTGAAGTTCGGCCCGAAGTTCAAGGTGCCGAGCAAAGCCGACAAGCGGAAGGCCAAAGCGGTGACGAAGCGCGAGCACGGTGCCCGAGTGTTCACTGCCGATCAAATCCGCATGCTACTCGACAAGGCGGCCCCGCAGCTCAAGGCGATGATCCTGCTGGCCATTAACGCGGGCCTGGGGAACACCGATTGTGCGTTGCTGCCGATCTCTGCAATCAACTTCAACTCCGGCTGGCTCGATTATCCGCGACCTAAGACGGGCATTGAGCGACGCTGCCCGCTGTGGCCTGAAACGGTTGCAGCGCTGCGAGCGGTTCTCGATTTGCGCAAGAAACCGCGCGACGAAAGGTACGCACACCTGCTGTTCCTCACGCGGCTGGGTCAGCCCTGGGTGCGGTACGAACTGGTAGAATCAAAGGACGATGCGGGCAAGGCCGTCTTCAAAGGCAAGGCTGATGATGCAATCGCCAAGGAGATGACCAAGCTACTCAAGGAGTTGGGCATCTACCGCACGAAGGTCACGTCCTTTTACACGCTGCGGCATACGACGGAGACGATCGGCGGCGGCGCTCGTGACCAGGTCGCACTGGATGCGATAATGGGCCACTGCGACGCCAGCATGTCGGCCGATTATCGCGAAGGCATCGACGATGCACGTCTGGTTGCAGTTAGTGACCATGTGCGCGCGTGGCTGGACCTGAACGAGAAGAAGGATATTGAGTCGAAGTCAAGCAAGCCTGTCCTACGCATCGTGGGATGACAAAATGCCCGACGGGAAATACAGCCTCGAAATCTATGGTCTCGCCTGAGAGCACTGCCATGCTAAAGAAGGAACTAGACCGAATCGCGGCCAAAGGGAGTTTTCGAGGAAGGCTTGAGTCCGCAACGACACCATCGGCACTGGAAGCCATTGTTTCTGAGCTGGCGAACGTAAATCGTCTAGCGGCGCTTGAATCTCAATTCGTGAGCCTGCGGGCGGCAAACGCAGCAAAAGATGAACCCCCGTCGTCGGCCCGCGAACCGCAGCAAATAAACGAGCCACGGAACCGTGAGAGTTTGGAAAATGCAGCGATCGCGTGTTTGTTCAGCATTGGACCAAACGCAGCCGAGATCGCACGAAAAGTTGGAGTGCACCGAACGACGCTCCGCGATTGGCCGAAGTTTAAGTTGGCGTATGAGCTAGCAAAGAAAAATGCGGCGGACGAGAAGACCACCTTTCGTCGAGGCAGCAAAAGCAGCGAAGGTGTGATGGAGGCGTGGAGCAATGGTAGCGACGGCGACTGACGGAC
>JBGSHH010000207.1:0-4193 GCA_041752355.1 Pirellulaceae bacterium
AAGGACGCAACTTAGGGAAGTTGCACGACCTGGCCATCTTTCTTGTCGCCCAAGCGTTGAAAAGTGGCAAGGTCAATTTGATAGGTGATCGTGCGGACCGAACCATCGCAGAGCGCAAAGGTCACGCCCCCTGAGTGCGACGAACCAAAGCGATCATCGCCAGGATTGCCGCCGGGATCGTAAAAGTCAGCGGCCGGCGCGAGTGCGGTATGGCGCGATGTATCGTGATTCCAACCGCAAGTGTAGCCTTCGTTGTCGTTGGCCTGCATCTTGCCGAGGAAGGATATGTTCATCTGCTTCTCGCCCAGCAGCAGCGTGTTGGTAGTGCCATCGCGCACGTCGGCGACCGTCGAGGGTTCCATTTTGGTAATCACTCCCACGCCATTGGGTTGTGCACTGTTGGCGCTCCAACTCGACGCGACGTAGTCATTCTTCGCGTGGCCAAACGTCTTGCCGGAGTTGGGATGGCTGTACCAATCGGCGGCTTGCACCACCTCAGGGCGACGTCGGGTAGGACAGAAAAATGCGGGGATAGGCGTACTGATGGCGACAATCGAGCGATCGACATCCGTTGTGGCGTTGCCTCCCATCCACACCGCTTCTTGTTCGATGTAGGGCAAGACTTGATAGCCCCAACCCCCATGTTGCAGCGGCGCCACAGCGGGACGTCCGTTGATGAACGTCATGTGATACGTCCAATCCGGGCCGCCGGCGGAAGGAAAGATGCCATGTGCCGAATGATGGTTGTGGCAAGCTAGCGCGAGCTGCTTCAGATTGTTGATGCATTGCATCCGCCGCGCCGCTTCGCGCGCCGATTGCACCGCAGGCAACAGGAGGGCCACGAGAATGCCAATGATGGCAATCACCACCAACAGTTCCACCAAAGTGAAACCTGTGCGTTGTCGTTTCATGAGAAGAGAGGTTGTAATCGGCGAGGAGAGGAAATTGGCCGAGCGGCCGGTGCGAAGCGTGTAGAATACCCGATAGGGACGCAATTCGGCAAATCGATCCCGATTTTGCTTACAGGGCGGCCAAGAAATAAACGAGGCCGCACAGCTGGGGCAGGTAGCCGTGCGGCCTCAAAACAGCGCGCTCAAAGAGCGGCCGTCTGATCGGTCACTTGTGCGATTCGTGGCATTTTTCGATGATGGAATGACGGGATTATGGTATTGTCCATTCACCCAGTGGAAGATATCGGTTACCTGCGGTTTCCCGCTACATTCATAGTTGCAACAATTTTTTACTTTACGATGCCAGCCTCATGGCTCCAGTCCCCTCGAATCTACGGTTTGGCAATGTGAACATCGGTTTTCCGGTCGTTCAGGCGGCATTGTCGGGATATAGCGACTGGCCCATGCGGGTGATCGCCCGACGCCTGGGGGCTCCCTACACACTTTGCGAGGTAATGCTGGATCAGTTTCTGGTGAATCTGAACAATCGCCAGCGAAATCGGCACTTCCTTCATATCAGCGACGAGGAACACCCGGTGGGCGGGCAATTGATGGGCTCGGAACCGGAGCAATTCGCCCTGGGAGCGAAGCGTTTGGTGCAAGCCGGTTTCGATGTGATCGATATCAACTTCGGTTGCCCGGTAAAGAAAGTACTAGGGCGCTGCCGGGGTGGCTTTCACCTTAGCCAACCGGAAGTGGCGCTCGAGATTGTTCGCCGCACGCGCGACATCGTTCCGCCCGAGATTCCCGTCACCGTCAAAATGCGCCGGGGGCTCGATGATTCGGCCGTTAGTCGCGACAATTTTTTTACCATTTTCGACGGCGCTTTCGCTGCCGGCGTCGCAGGCATCACGGTCCATGGCCGCACGGTGGAACAGCGCTACGTCGGCCCCAGTCGTTGGGAGTTTTTGACGGAAGTAAAACGCCACGCTGGCGAGCGCGTGGTCTTGGGCAGCGGCGACTTGTTCACGGCGCAGGACTGCGTGGATATGCTCCGGCAGACCGGTGTCGATGGCGTGACGGCCGCCCGCGGCGCGATCGGAAATCCCTGGATTTTTCAGCAAACGAGAGCCCTGCTGCGAGGTGAACCCTTGCCAGCGCCGCCGACGTTATTTGAACAACGCGAGATCATTCGCGAGCATTATTCGCTCTGCGAAGCATTGTATGGGACGGAACGGGGCTGCACTCACATGCGGAAGTTCGGCATCAAGTATTCGGCGCTCCATCCCCAGCACTACGAAGTCCGCGAAGCCTTGGTGCGGATTCGGACGCGCCCGGAATGGGAGGCCGTGCTGCTTCGTTATTACAGCGAAGACTTACCTGGCGTTTTCCCCGGACCGGAGATTCATAAGGCCCAAGGGAGTTGTGAGTACGCGTAGGCCGCTAAGGCGCAAGGCGGTAACCAACTCCATCGACCACAGACGACAGAATTATCCCACCGATAGGACGGGGACATGAACGAGAACCCATATCAGCCGCCGAATCTTGAAGCGCCCCTGCCAGATAAGGGCCGCCAGTGGCGATGGGCGGGAACAATTCTGATCGTACTAGCCATCGTCCCTTACGTACCAATGACGGTTACACCGTTTTTAGTTTTGGCTGGATTGGTTCGAGGGCCAGGACCAACCGATACTTCGCCGACAACACTTGTTGCGGCTGGCATCTTTAATGCCTGCGTTTGCACTGCCCTTTTTCTCACTGGTCGGTGGCTTAGAAAAAAGGGGCATCGTCGGCCCGTGCACTAAAGTCCCGTTTCAACGGCGACACTAGGGCAAACCGGCGGCAATTTGCGAAAAACAATGGACTTACCTATATTAATCTTAATCTCAGCGATTGTCCGCCAGGCCGCCACTTCATGCCAACTCCCTACCAACTTCGACGCACGTGGCAATGCTGGTGGGCAATGGTGGGCTCGATGTCGTTGCATTTGGCGTTGATCGTGGTTGTTGTCACGTTGATCGCCTACGACTTGCTATTGATGCCCGAGTTGTCTTCTTCGCCGCCCTTGGTCGTGAAAAGGCTCGATTCGGCGGAGTCGCCCCTGCTTTCCGAAGCAACGATGGATGCCGCACCGACGGTTGCTCTCGTTGAGGCCGCGGACCTGCAGGACGCCATCACCGATCCGCGCTGGCAAGAGCTAGTCGATCCCGCCGAGCAGTTGCCGGACCCGGAAGCTTCCGCGCTCTTTGTGCAGCGCGAACTAATGCGGATCGTCGCCGATGCCGAACGTCGCTCCGCTGAAGAAAACCTGGAAAAACTCGACAAGCTCACCGAGCGCTTGACTAGCATTTCCAACGATAAGAATGTTGGCAACATCAGTAATCAATTGAACAAGCTATTAGGCAATCAACAGCGCGCCGAGCGTCCCGCCGACGAACAAGTCGCTGGCGAGTTTGAGTTTAACACCGCGCAAATGCACGACGTGAAGCGCGAGAAAGATATGAATGGCAAATGGGTGTACACCGCCGTACTGCTCGACGCCGCCGGTCGCACCTTTGAAGCGCCCATGAGCGCGGAAGAAGGCGAAGCCATGCATCGCACCATGCAACTCATCAAGAGCAATCCACTTCTAGAACGCGTCTATCGCAGCGTCGTGATGTCCGTCATGGACAAAGTGCTCAAAGGTGCACAACCCTAGTCGGTGTTCGCGGAGTGAACAGCGACTAGAGACCTGCGAGTATTTCTGCTCGCACTTGCTCATCTGTTTCGATTGCCAGACGCGCGCGCAAAGCTTGTTGCGCAGCTTCCGCACTGTACTGTCCCAATGCCCAGGCACAGGCGCCGCGCACCAGCGGTTCTACGTCGTGGAGACCCTGACAGAGCGCTGGCAAGCAGGTCTCGGGGCGTTGATTTCCCAAGACGATCGCCGCGTTGCGCAGTATACCGCGACGCTTGCTTCGCCAGAGTGGCGTGCGGCGAAAGCGCTGGCGGAAGGCTTCGTCGGAGAGTGTGAACAGTTCCGCGAGGTCCAACGGATTTGCATCTTCGCGAGGTTGTAACGCTGGCTCCTCGGTCGGCGGCGCTTTGCCATTCCAGGGACAGACGTCCTGACAAATGTCGCAGCCAAATAACCAATCGCCAACGCCGCCGCGCAATTCCGTTGGCATGGGTCCGCGTAGTTCGATCGTGAGATAGCTAATACAGCGCGAAGCATCGAGCACATACGGCGCGGCAAAAGCATTGGTAGGACAGGCATCCAAACAGGCCGTGCACGTCCCGCAATGATCGGTGGCAAATGGCGTA
>JBGSHH010000208.1:0-16715 GCA_041752355.1 Pirellulaceae bacterium
AATGCGTGGTTTCCCCGACCGAACCGTCAGCGTCGGGGATTTCCTGTTTTCTGACTCGGGAGAGCGCAGCGTTGCAAGAAGCGATCCAGAAGGCCGATACCCTCATCGAGGCGCTCGGCTGGATTCGACGTTTTCGCGACATGGTCACCGTCATCAAGCTCGGCGGCAGCGTGATGGAGGATGAGGACGCGCTGCGGCACGTCCTTATCGAGATTGTCTTCATGGAAACCGTCGGCATGCGACCGGTGGTGGTCCATGGTGGCGGCGCGGCTATCAGTCGCGCGATGGACAAGGCGGGCATTGTGCCCCGCTTCATACAAGGTCGCCGTTATACCGACGACGCCACGCTCAAAATCGTCGAAGAAATTCTCGCCTACGAAACGAACGAATCGGTCGCGCGCCGCATCGAAGACTACGGCGGCAGGGCGATGAATCTGAACTTTCGCACCAACAACGTGCTGTTCGGCGAACGCATTACGCTGCCGGGTGCCGATGGCGGCGAAATCGATCTGGGGCACGTCGGACGCGTGACGCGCGTCGATCGTGGTGTGATTGAGAATCTTTGCTATGCCGGACAGGTGCCGATTATTCCGTCGATGGCGATCGACGAATTGACCGGGGGAAAGCTGAACGTGAACGCCGATACCGCCGCGACCGCCGTCGCACAGGCGCTGGGCGCCGAAAAGTTGATGTATATGAGCGACGTTAATGGCGTCCGTCGCGACAAGGCCGACCCCAACAGCATCATCCATTCGCTCACTGCGGCGCAAGCCCGCGAATTAATAGCCTCGGGCGCAGTCGAAGGAGGCATGATTCCCAAAATCGAAGCTTGCCTGGAAACTCTCGATCGCGGCGTGCGTAAAGTACATATCATCGATGGTCGCGTTCGTCACTCGCTCTTGCTGGAGATCTACACCACCTTAGGTGTAGGAACGGAAATCGTGAGTGACCAGTGAAGCAATGAGCTGGCCCGAACCACACTGACCGGGGCGTGTCTTGTGAAAGTTGTCGGATCCGATTAGTCAGGAGATTTGCCGTGTCCACTGTTGCTGGCCTGAGTTCACACGAAACGGTTGAACTATTTAAAAAATACGTGATCGGCAACTACAACCGCTATCCGGTCAATCTGGTGCGCGGCGAAGGTTCGCTTGTCTGGGACAGCGAAGGCAACCGCTATCTCGATCTGTTCGTCGGCTGGGGCTGCAATTTGCTCGGCCATTGCCCCCCGCATGTTGTGCAAGCCGTGCAGGATCAAGTGGCGACATTGATTCATGTTCCTAATACCTGGCACATGGAAATCCAAGGACGTTGGGCAGAGATGCTCAGCGAACGAAGTTTTGGCGGGCAAGCGTTCTTCTGCAACAGCGGCACCGAAGCCAACGAAGCGGCTATCAAACTCGCGCGACTGCATGCTGGCAAAGGTCGCTACAAGATCATCACCTTTGAAGGCGGCTTTCACGGTCGCACCATGGGAGCGCTCTCGGCCACCGCGCAGCCCAAGTATCACGATGGTGTCGAGCCGATGCTGGCAGGCTTTACTTACGCTCCTTATGGCGACTTGGAAGCGACTCGCAAGCTCGTCGATGACGAAACATGTGCGCTGCTGATCGAGCCGATCCAAGGCGAAGGGGGCGTGCGCATTCCGCCGGCAGGATTCCTTCAAGGCCTGCGGAAGATCGCTGACGATCACAACTTGCTGTTGATCTTCGACGAAGTACAAACCGGTTGCGGGCGCACCGGCGAGTGGTTTGGTTATCAGTACTTTGGCGTCGAGCCGGATATGCTCACGCTCGCCAAGGCGCTCTGTGGTGGCATTGCGGGTGGCGCGTTACTCGCCAAGCCGGACGTCGCCAAGAGCTTGCGTCCTGGCATGCATGCCGCCACGTTCGGTGGCAATCCGATCGCGGCTCGTGCCGGTGTCGCGACACTGGAAGCGATCGAAAGCGACGGCTTGCTCGACCATGCCAAGAAATTGGGTGAGTTGTTCCGCACCCGCTTCACGGCATTACAAAAAGAGCTGCCGATCATTCGCGATGTGCGCGTGGCAGGCGTGATGATCGGCATTGAATTGGCCGTCGATGGTGCATCTGTCGTCAAGGAATGCCTCGCACGCAAGCTGCTTATCAACTGCACGCATGGCACCGTCATTCGTCTGCTGCCCGCCATGAATCTGACGCTGGAACAGGCGGAAGAAGGTATCGCCATCTTGTCGGATGTGCTGCGCCAAACCGCAGGCTAGTCTTCGTGCGGCGCGAGTCTCGCTCGCGTCGCCTCCTTTCGCTTTCTTGAAACTCATCAGGTTGGAGGTCGCCTCACTATGCGACACGTCCTTTCGCTATTCGATTTGTCCGCCGCGGAAATCCAAGACGTTTTCACGATCTCCAAAGATCTAAAAACCAAACTCGGTCAAGGTGTGCGCGAAGCACTGTTTCCGGGCCGCGTGGCGGCGTTGCTGTTCGAGAAGCCTTCGCTACGGACGCGCGTCAGTTTTGAAACGGCAATGCTCCATCTTGGTGGCGGTAGTTTATTCCTGGGACAGGATGTCGGTTGGGGACAACGTGAATCACCGGCCGACTTTAGCCGCGTCATCAGCGAGATGGTCGATGTCGTGGTCGTGCGCGCCAAGTCGCACCAGAAGGTTGTCGAGCTCGCCAGCCATGCCACTTGCCCTGTGATCAATGGCCTGACCGACTCCGATCACCCTTGCCAGGCGTTGGCCGATGCTTTCACATTGCTGGAGATCCACGGTCCGCTGGCCGGCAAGAAAGTGGCGTTTGTGGGCGACGGCAACAACGTCGCGCGCAGTCTGGCGGAGATTTGCGGATTGATTGGCGCAGAGTTCGTTCTGGCGGCGCCGTCAGGCTATCAGTTCGATGCTGCCTATCTCGCGAAGCTCAAGTCGCAACTGCCAAAATTCAAATTCTCGCAAACGTCTGATCCCGTCGCCGCCGTGAAAGACGCGTGCTGCGTCTATACCGACGTCTGGGCGAGCATGGGGCAAGAGCAGGAGCAGGCCAAGCGTGCTAAGGACTTCGCCCCCTATCAAGTCAACGCCGCGTTGATGAAGCATGCTCCGCGCGAGGCTTCGTTCTTGCACTGCTTACCAGCGCGTCGTGGCGAGGAAGTGACCGATGAAGTGATCGATGGCCCGCACAGCGCCGTCATCGCCGAAGCGGGTAATCGCTTGCATGTACAGAAGGGGTTATTGGCGTGGTTGCTCAAGTGAGCCCGCATTTAGCATCGAGGGGACCATGGCCAACTCAACGTACCTTTGCGCAACACTTGAAAAGAAGACGTATCCCAGCTTAAGAACCAATGATTTTGATGCGGAACAGCGGACGATTGCCATGGCAGTCGATTCGGTTCCGCTGCTATGGCTCGCGATCTTTCGGCCCGAGGATCTACTGTCCGAATCTCTCGTAACGAAGGAAGGGCAGTCTCTGGCGACAGTTGCTCCCGTGGTTGCGCGACGCAGCGCAGGAAAACGCCTTAAGGATGGTGCCAAACGATTGCGGCCGATCTATGGTAGTTTGGATGAGCAAATCAAACTGCTCTTACAGGCAATTGCCACAGTCGATCCTTCGCAAAAGTTTCTGACCATTGAGCTTGCCGAAGTTGCCGAGATGGACGATGCGGCAGCATACTATGAGCGACTGACCTCAGCTCTGAGCTTTTTCGCTGGCGAAGATATCGAGGATCCGCAAGGTCACTTCCGCGAGTTGTCGAACTTGCAATCGGCACCTCCTTACTATCCGCCTCGTCTTTTGCTCGATTCCGACGAACCCAATGACGACCAATGGGAAGCGGTCGCTTCATTGCTCGGTGAGAGTCATTTTAGAGAGGTGCCGTGGGAAATGGGCCGCGTGCCTCAAGTGCCGCCGCTTTTCGCAGCTGTGCAAGCAGGCGACTTGGCGGAAGTCCGCAGGTTATTGGCTGCGGGCAACGATCCCAATGCGAAAGGACCTGGGCACTGCGATGCTCCTTTAAGCGCGGCGATTCAACTCGCTAACTCGGAATTGATTGCCTTATTGCTGGAGTGGCGCGCTGATGTAAATGATGCCGTCGCTCAACCACTGTTTGTTGCCGCGCAAGCCGGGAACCTCGCGATTGTTCAACAACTAATCGATGCAGGTGCCCACGTCGATTATCCTACGCTGCGACTCTGCATCGAGGCGAAGAGGCTGGAACTTGTACAATTAATGGTCGAGACGGGGATCGACTTGAATCCATCGCCACGAAAGGTGCCGGTCGCTGACCACCCCTTGAATGCTGCCGAAGAAATTGAGATCGTCAGTTATCTCCTATCCAAGGGTGCCGACGTCAATCACATTTCCAAGCCACTCAATCAGGCAGCGCACTGTGGTTGGTTTCCGAAGGTGCAATTGCTGCTGAAGCACGGCGCAGATCCCAATGCTCGTGACCGCAATGGTAGAACGCCATTGGTATGGGCAGCGACGGGCGGACAACAACAGTGCGTCGAGTATCTCCTGCAATTGTCGCCAACTGAGCAAGATGTTCGAACAGCCCATGGTGAAGCGATACTAACGGGAAAGCATGCAATTGCGAACATGCTGGCGGCACGCTTGTCAGGTTAGTGAGACTTTGCGATTCGCCAATCTAAACAAGTTCGCCAAGAATCGAACGCGTAATGCATGAGATTCGCCGCACGCGGATGGTTTGTTTGATATCATTTGAGGTTCGTATCCTGCGTTAACCAAAAAACTAAACCATTCGCTTGAAATGTCCCCTCATGTCGCGTCCCGCTAACGAACTCCGTCCCATCAAAATCAAACGCCACTACACGCGCGTCTCACCAGGTAGCGTGCTGTTTCAAGCCGGCGGCACGACGGTGCTGTGTACGGCGAGTGTCGAGAATAGCGTGCCGCCGTGGATGAAAGGGCAAGGACGGGGCTGGATCACGGCGGAGTACAGCATGCTCCCTGGCAGCACCAGTCCGCGCAAGCCACGCGAGCGACAAAAGGTCGATGGTCGCACAACGGAGATTCAACGCTTAATTGGCCGCAGCCTGCGCGCGATTGTCGATCTCGATGCCTTGGGCGAGCGTTCGCTGACGGTCGATTGCGATGTGCTTGAAGCGGATGGCGGCACACGTACTGCCAGCATCACCGGTGCGTTCATTGCCATGGTCGATGCGCTGCGCAGCGTGCAGAAGGAACTTCCCAATCCAGCCAAATTGCCGCTCAAAGATAGCATTGCCGCGATCAGCGTCGGCATCGTCGCTGGCAAACCGACGCTCGACTTGGACTATGAGCAGGACTTCGCGGCGGAAGTCGATATGAATGTGGTCATGACTGGCAGCGGACGCTTTGTCGAGATTCAAGGGACAGGCGAGGAAGCGACGTTCAGCGAAAGCGAACTTGGCGCGCTTCTCAAATTGGCCAAGAGCGGCATTGCGGAACTCAAAGAATTGCAAAAGAAGGCCTTGGGCAAGCAGTGGCCGTTTTGAGGTTTCTCGATTGGACGCACACACACAAATCGCCCACTGGCTGACGACCGCGCAGCGGGCCGTCGTCTTCACCGGCGCAGGCATCAGCACCGAAAGCGGTCTGCCCGATTTTCGTTCGCCTGGCGGCATTTGGGCGACCTCCACACCGGTGCAATATCAGGATTTTCTCGCCAGCGCCGACGCGTGCTATGAATACTGGCGGCAGAAAGCGATCGCCCATCGCGATTTTTTGCTCGGCGCGCCAAACGTTGGTCATCACATCTTGGCCGAGTGGCAACAACGCGGTTGGATTCGCGCGCTCATCACGCAGAACATCGACGAGTACCATCAAGAAGCCGGCAGCAGCGATGTGGTCGAACTGCATGGCACCGCGCGACGCATCGCCTGTCTCGATTGCGCGATGCGTTTCGATGCCAACGCGCTGACGGAACGGTTTCTAAAAAGCGATGTGGTGCCAGATTGCCCCGCTTGCGGCGGCTTGCTCAAGCACGCCACGATCTCGTTCGGTCAAATGCTCGATCGCGAAACGCTGTGGAAGGCCACCAAGTTCAGCCAAGAGGCCGATTTGTATCTGGCGCTCGGTTCATCGTTGGTCGTGCATCCCGCCGCCAGTTTGCCACAACTCGCACAGCAACGCGGCGCGCGGTTGGTGATTATCAATCGCGAAGAAACACCCCTGGATGACATCGCGCAGATGGTATTGCGCGAGCCGCTAGGCGAAGCACTCACGGCGATCGATTCGGCGGCAAGAAAACAAAGCGAGGGCAAACACTAGGTTCGCCCTCGGTGGTGATGGTTCGTCAACCTAAACTAGTACCCAACGCGCAATTGCACGCGGGGAGCGACACCATAGCCGCCATACACGCCACCGTAACCGGTTGAAAAGCGCGATGGATAAAGCCCTGGTCCACCATAGGTGTAGACCCGTTGGGCCGGCGCGATGCCTGTCGAATAGAACGACGACCGCGTATAGCCGCCACGATAGGCACTGTAGCCGTAGCCACTCACGCCGTAAGCGTTGTAGCCGCCGCCGTAATAACCACCACCATAGCCTGCATTTCCATATCCCACGCCACGGTAGCCGACGCCACCGGGATAGCAATTGGGATACTGAGCTTGTGCCGCCCCCGCAAACACAAAGCTCGCCACGAACACTGCTGCAACAATCAGGAGGTTTCTCATTTTGGTTTCTCCAACCAAGGAAACTTCCCGCCCTGAGTTCGCGCCAACTTAGCACGAACTATTCCATTGCGGCGACCGCGCCGCGATGGCCCCTACTACGTAATTATGCGTATTTCGCGCCCCTTGGCAATCATTTCCTGACGGATTGTTGGCGGCCACGAGCTTACGGCGTAAAGTCCTCATTTTCCGCCAGATCGACCGCAAAGGCCGCCAGCAAGTCGGCCGCTTGATCGATATCGTCGAGCGAAATCGTTTCCACGGCGCTATGCATATAGCGATTGGGGATGCTTACCAGCCCCGTCGCCACACCCGCTCGCGAAATCTGCAAGGCGTTGCTATCGTTGGGAGCGGCGCGCGCAATCGCCGTGAGTTGATACGGGATTTGCTTATCACCGCAGACTTTGAGCAGCCGCTCGGTCACCACCGGATTCATGTTCGGTCCGCGAAAGATGGCCGGTCCTTTGCCCAAGCTTACTTCTCCTTGTTGACGCTTATCGATGGTGGGGCAATCGGTGGCGTGCGTCACATCGACTGCCACACCGACATGCGGATCGATGCCGTGCGCACTCGTTTGCGCGCCGCGCAAGCCAATTTCCTCTTGCACCGTCGAGACCGCAAAGAGCGCCACTTTCAGCGATTCTCGCGATGCCCGACGGAGTGCTTCGATGCATACCCATAAACCAGTGCGATTATCCATCCCTGGCGAATTGGCCAGATTGTTGCGCAGCGCCTGATAGCCGAGTTCCAACGTTACGGGGTCGCCGATCCGTATCAACTCCTGCACCTCGGCCTTGTTCTTGGCACCGATATCGATCCACAAATCTTGCAGTTTCACTACTTGTTTGCGTTCCTCATCGGTCAGCAAGTGGATCGGTTTACGGGCGATCACGCCTGGGATCGGACCGGACTTGGTCCAAATCGTCATTCGCTGGCCGATGAGCTGTTGCGGATCCCAACCGCCAATCGTTTGAGTATAGATGAAACCACTTTCGTCGATCTGACTGACGAGCAGGCCGATTTGATCGCAATGCCCGGCATACATCACACGAAACTTGGCATCCGGGTTTTTCGCGGCGATGACGTTGCCATGCAGATCGGTCCGCACGGTGTCGGCGAAATCGCTGACATAGGCCCGGACGGTATCTTGGATGGGGCGTTCGTAGCCGGACGGCCCCGGCGAGTTGAGCAAACGGATCAAGAACTCGTGAGCAGCAGAATCCACGGTGTTTACCTCGATCAATAGTTGAGAGCGGCAATACGCACAGTATGAGCCCACCGCAAAACATGACAAGCGGGGAAGAAGCTTGCCGCGCCGCCTGCGTTGGGGCTAGAATTCAAGTATGAAACGCCAGCACCAGTCGCGTACAACGGAGTTGCGGCAATGCCGATTATCACTAAACGTTACATAGCCATAACGTCCGCGATCGTTTTGTTTTGCTGGGCGTCCTGCGTTTGTGCGGATGAGCCACGACCGCTCAAGCCGACGAAAACTGCCAACGAAGGCCGCTATAAGATTCAATGGTTTGCAGCCCAGCCTGGAGATACACTGCTCACCGAGCGCGGTGGCAAGTTGGACGTGATTGAAATCCGGGAGCAGGAAGCCGTCCTGAAGCGAACGTTCCGCAGCGTTTGGGTTGTCGGGGAATACAACTTGGGCAACGGCGAGTATCTGAAGATCACGTCGATCGATGCAGCCAAACAGACCGTCTCGATGCGATTGCAAACGAAGACCAAATCGTACCCCTGGGAGGCCTTCTCATTCTAAGGCCTGACCCTCGTCGGCAGGGGTGTCCGTATTCCTCCCCGTTGACCCCTTTCCACCCCCAATCTATCCTGTGGGTTTACCTAAATTCCAGCAGGATCGGGTTATGGAGAAGGTCAAAGTCGCCATCGTCGGCATGGGCACCGTGGGGTGCGGCGTCGCGCGACTGCTGCTGGACCATGGCGATCGCGTTATCCGCCATGCTGGCAAGGTGTTGTGGCTGGAGGAAGTCGTGGTCCGCGATTTGAAAAAGCCGCGCGATGTGGAACTCCCCAAGGGACTGGTTCCCACCAGCGATCTTTCCCGCGTTTACAACAACCCTGAAATCAAGGTCGTCGCCCATCTGGTCGGGGGACTGGAACCAGCGCGAACGATCATGATCGAGCTGCTCAAAAGCGGCAAGGACGTCGTTACCGCCAACAAAGCGCTGCTCGCCGAACATGGACCGGAACTCTTCGATCTCGCCCGCGAACTGGGCCGCTCCATCGCCTTTGAAGCGTCGGTAATGGGTGGCGTGCCTATCATCACCAACATCAGCCAGTGTTTGTCCGCCAATCAAATTCAATCCCTCACAGGCATTCTCAACGGTACCAGCAATTTCATCGTATCGGAGATGGACGAAGAGGGCACCGCTTACGCCGTGGCGCTCAAGGAAGCGCAACGTCTGGGCTACGCCGAAGCCGATCCCACGCTCGATGTCGATGGCAGCGACGCAGCGCAGAAGTTGGCGATCTTGTCGCATTTGGCGTTTGGTGCTCGCGTGCATTGGCGCGACATTCCTAAAATCGGCATCGATAATCTCGATCCGGCCGATTTGAACTACGCCAAGGAACTCGGCTATCGCTTGAAACTCCTCGCCACGGCACAACTGAGCGATGGCGGCTTGGAATTGCATGTGCTGCCGACGCTAGTGAAGATCGGCACGCCGCTGGCGGAAGTTCGCCAGGCGTATAACGCGATCAATGTCGTAGGCGATGCGGTCGGCGATGTCTTCTTTCATGGCTTGGGTGCGGGGCAGATGCCAACGGCTTCGGCCGTGGTGGCCGACTTGATCGATACGGCGGTCGGTCGCACGGCGATCACATTTCGCACGCTCAACCTCTGGTCGCAGGAAGTCGCCCGCGTGGAAATGTGCGAACCGGCACATCTGGCGGGACGCTTCTACTTGCGATTTATGGTCGATGATCATCCCGGCGTGTTGGCCGACATCACCGGCGTGCTGGGCAAGAACCAAGTCTCAATCGCGTCGATCATTCAGCACGAGCCCAGCCAGGATGAGAATGGATCGCTGGTACCACTGGTGATCATGACGCATATTGCGGCCGAAGGAGCCACGGCCAAAGCCGTGCAAGAGATCGACGCGCTCCAGTGCGTGCGCCCCGGCAGCGTAAAACTGCGCGTGCTCAAGTAACTCCCACGGATGCCAAGGCACGCTCTCGGCGGCCAACTTACCATGAAATACGCCATCATTATTCCCGACGGTTGTGCCGACGAAGCGCAGGATTCGCTCGGCGGCAAAACCCCTTTGGAAGCCGCGCATCTTCCCGCCATGGATGCCATCGCACAGACCGGCGTCGTCGGTCGCGCGAACAACGTCCCGGCGCATCTTCCAGCCGGGTCCGATGTCGCCAATTTGAGCCTCTTGGGCTATGATCCCAACGTGAACTTCACCGGTCGCGCGCCGATCGAGGCCGCCGCGCAAGGTATCGAACTCGCGCCCGGCGATTGGGCGATTCGTTGCAACCTTGTTACGGTGCAAGATCAGGTGATGAAGAGCTTCACGGCGGGACATATCTCGACCGAAGAAGCCACGGCGCTGTTGTCTACGGCCCAAAGCGAACTCGGCGGCGACTCTTTGGAATTTAAGCCGGGCGTGAGTTATCGCAACTTGCTGCTCTTTCGCGGCGCGAAGCAAGCAGCACCCTTCAGCCGCGACACCCGCGCCACCCCGCCGCACGACCTGACCGATCAGTCCGTCGCCGATGATTTCCCGCGCGGCCCCGGCAGCGATTTGCTCAACGAATTGATGATGCGCTCCCTGCCGCTCTTTGCCGATCATCCGGTGAATCAGGCTCGTGTCGCCGCAGGCAAACTGCCTGCCACCAATATTTGGCTGTGGGGACTCGGCGGCGCGCCACGATTGGAAGCCTTCGCCAAACTCCACGGCAAGCAAGGAGCCATGATCACGGCGGTCGATTTGCTGCGTGGTTTGGCCGCGCTTATTGGCTGGCAGAACATCGCGGTGCCGGGTGCGACTGGCTACCTCGACACCGACTACGCCGCCAAAGGCAAGTACGCGATTGACGCGCTGTCGTCGACCGACATCATCTGCGTGCATGTGGAAGCGCCGGATGAAGCATCGCATGAGGGTCGCGTCGATGCGAAGATTGCCGCGCTGGAACAAATCGACAAGCACATCGTTGCCCCGCTGCATGCAGCCCTCAAAGAACACGGCGAGTATCGCATCCTCGTCTCCCCCGACCATCCGACGCCATGCCGCACGAAGACCCATAGCCATGGCTTTGTCCCCTTCACGATCTGCGGCACCGGCATCGCGTCGGACGCGTCGACGACTTACAACGAACCGCAAGCCGCCGCAGCGCCACTCGCCTTTGGCGACGGCTGGCGTTTGATGAGCTATTTCCTCGGCTCCTAGTATTTCTTTCCCATCATTCCCGGCCCCTGAACCCACACTCCGACCCCTCCCACCCCATGTCCATCATTGTGCAAAAATTCGGCGGCACTTCCGTCGCCGACGTGACCAAGATTCTCGCCGCCGCTCGTAAAGCGATTCGCGCCCAACAACAAGGCAATCAGGTGGTGGTCGTCGTGAGCGCGATGGGACATCAAACCGATCACTTGGTCGATCTGGCGGCGGAGATTACTGATCGCCCCAGCGCCCGCGAAATGGATATGCTCCTCTCGACCGGCGAGCAAGTCAGCGTCGCGCTGATGGCGATCGCTATCCATTCTCTGGGACACAAAGCCGTCAGTCTCACCGGCGCCCAGATCGGCATCAAGACCGACAGCACCTACAGCAAGGCCCGCATCAGGTCGATTTCCACCGAGCGGATGCAACGGTTGCTCGCCGAAGGCAACATCGTCATCGCGGCTGGTTTCCAAGGCATCGACGACGATTTCAACATCACCACGCTCGGCCGCGGCGGCAGCGACACCACAGCCGTCGCGCTGGCGGCGGTACTGGGCGCGAACTCCTGCGAGATCTATACCGATGTCGATGGTGTCTACACCACCGATCCCCGGGCGCTGCCCGAAGCGCGGCGCGTGCTGCAAACCAGCTATGACGAAATGCTCGAACTAGCGAGTCTCGGCGCAGGCGTGATGCATAGCCGCTCGATCGAGTTCGCCAAGAAGTTTCACGTGCCCGTGCATGTGCGATCCAGCGCCACCGATATCCCCGGCACAATGATCGTCGCTTCCCCTGAAGCGCCCGATCAGGCGGTCGGCGGGGCCGCTATCACCAAGAGCGAAGCCCGCATCGCCATCCTGGACGTGCCTGATGTTCCCGGCAACAGCTTTGAGATCTTCTCGCGTATCGCCGCCAAGAACATCTCAGTCGATATGATTGTGCAAAACGTTGGCACCGATGGCAAAGCCGACATCTCCTTTACCGTGCCGACGAACGAATTGGCCACCACGCTGGAAGCGGTGAACGAAGGGGCAAAAGTCGTCGGCGCGCGCGAAGTCACGTACGATCAAAATGTTTCGAAGGTCTCCGTTGTCGGTCTCGGCATGGCCAAGCAAACTGGCGTCGCCGACAAAATGTTTCTCGCTTTGGCCGATGCTGGCGTGAACATTCAAATGATCACCACCAGCGAAATTAAGATCTCGGTCTTGGTCGAACGCGAGCAAGCCCAGACAGCGCTGCGCGTGGTCCATAGTGCCTTTGCGCTCGATAAAGTTCCCGCCGGCGCAGTCAGCAGCATCGAGCAGGTTCATGCCAACAACCACCGCCCTGTCGATCCCGCCACGATCGTGGCGCGGTTGCAAGGCTTGAACATGGAAGACCTCACGATCGACGACATCACCCTCGATGCTTCGCAAGCCCGCGTAACGATTCAAGAAGTTCCCGATGCTCCCGGCGTCGCCGCCAAAGTGTTTAAGGAAGTCGCCGCCGCTGGCATTTTTGTCGATATGATCGTGCAAAGTTACGGCGGGGCCAACAATCCGGTTAGTCTCAGCTTCACCGTGCCGCAATCGCAGTTGCAGGCGGCACTCAAGGTGGCCAAGAACTTGGCGGGTGAGTTGAAATGCTCCGGCATCACCAGCAGCCCGCAAGTGGCGAAGCTCTCCGTCTCCGGCGTCGGTTTGCGCACACACACCGGCGTCGCCATTCGCATGTTCCGCGCGCTAGCGGAAGCTGGCATCAATGTCGAAATGATCAATACCAGCGAAGTCCGCGTGAACGTGGTCATCGATGGTGCCCAGGGCGAGCTCGGCCTGAAGCAGTTGCAAGCCGCCTTCGCCGACGTTCTCCGCTAGTCGCAATTCATCTGCAGCATCTTCGTTTTGGTAGGTCTTGGCTATCACATCATCTTCGTGAAAGGACGCCACAAATACCCTCGACGCGCTTCGCGCCGGACGCCTGATCGCGAGGCCTGTTGTCCGAGGGCGGCGCCCGCGGGGCTAGGGCGTTCTCTCCCCAGGTGAACTTTGGACGGTTTCTGTTTATCATAATCCCATACCCCTCCCTCTCCATTGGCTCGTCCGCCGGAGTTCGTGAATGTTAAAACGCAAGCTAAGCGAATTGGAACTTGGCGATTCGCTTGGCATGGGGACAGTAGGGACGATCTTCCGCGCGAAAGATACGCGCAGCGGCCTGCCAGTCGCTGTCAAGATTCTGCTGCCGGCGGTTTCCAACGACCGGACCATTGTCTCGCGTTTCGAGCGCGAGATGATCATCCTGGAGAAGCTCTCGCATCCCAACATTGTCGCCTACTACGGCGGTGGCAAAAGCGATGGGCAGTTGTTCTATGTGATGGAGTTGGTCGACGGGGCGACCCTCAAGCAAATTCTCGAAGATGCCGGGAGACTCACCTGGCAGGAAACCATCACGGTCGCGCGGCAAATGGCGTCGGCTTTACAGCACGCACACAACCACGGCATCATCCATCGCGATCTGAAGCCAGCCAATTTGTTCATCACCAAAGAAGGCAAAGTAAAACTCGGCGACTTCGGCATCGCCCGCGACTTGGGTATGGCCGATATCACGCACACGGGGCAAACCGTCGGCACCAACGCTTACATGTCGCCTGAGCAAATTACGGGCGAGCGACACATTAGCGGCAAGACCGATCTCTACGCGTTGGGCTGCGTGATGTTCGAAATGCTCACCGGCCGGCCGCCGTTTGAAGGGGCGAATTTTGCGCAACTCTTCGAAGGTCATCTGCGCCGGCCACCTCCGAGCATTCGCGCTCTGGCGCCGGATTGCCCCGAGGAACTCGAAGCGCTCATCATGAAGCTACTGGAAAAAGATCCCGAAAAGCGTCCGTTCAACGCCCGCGCTGTGCAAGGTTCGCTCATGCAGATGCTGGAGCGCTCGCCGAGCGATGCCGCGATGTCGGAACTACTCGATCGCAAGATCGATAGGCACGCGGCGCCGCCGCTGATCGATCACCACGCGGATCGCGGTGCCGACGATGTGACCGCCGATCATGACGCTGGCCTGCACAAATTGGCCCATCGCATGACGCGGATGGAAGTGCATGCGGTTAATCGCGACGTTTCGTGGCTGAAATTAGCGGGCCTCGGCGCAGCCATCCTCGCCGTGACGATTTTGGCCTGGGCTTTCACGGGGAGATGAACGACGGACTACTAAATCAAATGGAAGAACCTCATCTCAATTCGATCCCCGACGAGCCACCGCAACTGCAAGCGTCTTCCTCGGAAGGGACGAGATGGGAGCATGCCCGCAGCTCGCTGCTGCGACCGGCGACGCAGTTCAGCATGCGAACTCTTTTTGTACTGATGACGATCAGCGGCTTTGTGGCCTTGGTGGCCAGAGTCGCTGGCGGACAAACGACAGTCGGTGTCGGTGCCTGGCTGTCGGCGCTGTGCATCGTGCTCGGCGTCTTGTGGGTATTCGAATATTTGGTTCGCGCGCCGTTGGTGTTTGTGTGCGGCGTAGCGTCCACCTGCGCGGTGGCGCTCATGACGTCGGCCTCGTTCATGCTTAACGAATCATTCGACCGCTATAGCGTAATTCTCGATCACGAGGCGAGCCAGCGATCCGTTAGCGAAAGTTGGGAACGGATCCGCCCCGAAGCTTTTTTTATTCCCTTGTTGGGTTGGTTGATGTTTTTCGGCTTCTTTGCGATGCTGGGAATGTTGGGGGGAGGGGTGATACTGCTTTGGATCAGAGTAGTCTTGCCCCGGTCGCCCTGGAAGCGTCGTCGCGCGGCCTTGCAAGCCGAGCCTTCTCCAACCTTTACCGCCCCGTCGGAACCTTCTTCGCCAACCGCTCCTTCGCCAACTGACAATACTCCTTGACGCAATCGATGCCGATATAGCTGCGTCCGAGTTGCTGCGCTACGGCGCAGGTGGTGCCGCTGCCGCAAAAGGGATCGAGGACCACGCCTTGCTCGGGACAACTGGCGAGGAGGCACGTTTTCACGAGCGATTCGGGAAAGACGGCGAAGTGCGCGCCGCGGTATTTGGAAAGTGGAATGCTCCAGACGGTCCGCTTGTTGCGCCCCAGCGGATGAAACGCCTGATCCCAACGGGCATTGTGTAAGTTGTTGTCGCCGCCATTCTTGCCAGCCTCCGGCGTGCTGCCGCGCTTGCCAAAATGATTGCGGCCCCCTTTCATCTTGCTGTTCTCGCCGAAGGTGACGTGCGGCTCGCGAACGGCGTCGGCGTTGTAATAGTAGTCGGCCGATTGTGTGAAGAAGAAAACGTACTCGTGGTCGATCGTGGGGCGCGTCTTCACACTCGAAGGCATGGCGTTGGGCTTGTGCCAGATGACATCGGCGCGCAGTAACCAGCCAGCATCCATCATCGCCAGCGCCACGCGCCAAGGCATGCCGAGTTGCCGATTGTTGACGTACTTGTCGCCAATCACCAGCCAGAGCGAACCTGTCGGCTTTAATACGCGGCGGCATTCGCCAAAGATGTCGGTCAAGCGCGCAACATACTCCGCAGGCGTTTCTTCGCGACCAACTTGCAACTTGCTACCGGAGTAATCGCGCTGTTGAAAGTAAGGCGGGCTCGTAACAATGCAATCGACCAGATCATCCGGCAGCTTCTGGAGTGCCGCCAGCGCTTCGCCTTGGATGATGGTGTTGAGTGGTTTCATAGTCGCTTGCCATTCTCGCACTTACATGCTGCCAGCACGTCGGTCACCACATTGTGTGGTGCGGCTCGTACTACTCGCCACACCCTACGGACCCGTCCTAGGCTACATCTTCTCCACTGTGCCGATGCCGAGTAATGCCAGACCTTGCTGAATGGTGCGGGCGGTGAGGTCGCAAAGCAACGCGCGACTCTGCTTCACGGCTTCGCTCTCCGCTTTCAAGACGGGGCATTCCTCATAGAAGGCAAAGTACTTCTTCGCCAGCTCGAACAAATAATTCGTGAGTAAGTTAGGGCGATAATCGGCCGTTGCTTCGTCGAGTGCTTCGGAGAATCGCAAGATCTCCACGGCCAACGCTCGCTCGGCAGGATGGGCGAGCTGCAAGACTTCGGGCGAATTGCGCAGTGCGGCGACATCGATATTCCCCTTGCGCAAAATGCTTTGCACCCGCGCGTAGGAATACTGCATATAGGTCGCCGTATTACCGTTCATCGCCAGCATCTTGTCGTAGCTGAACGTATAATCGCTCGTCCGATTCTGCGAGAGGTCCGCATATTTCAGCGCACCGATGCCGACGACCTCCGCCACGTTCTGGCGTTCGGTCTCGTTGAGTTGGTTGTCACGATCATTCTCGGACACCACCTTCAGCGCACGACTGACCGCTTCATCGAGCAAGCCTTCGAGTCCCACCGTGTCACCAGAGCGTGTCTTGTACGGCTTGCCGTCGTCGCCGAGCACAGTGCCGAAGCCGATGTGTTGGAGTTCGACGTCGGTATAGCCCCACTGCTTAGCGGCGGCGAAGAGCTTGTCGAAGTGTTCGCCTTGGCGATGATCGACGACATACAACACCGCGTCGGGCTGCCAATGCTGCATGCGATACTTGATCGTCGCCAGATCGGTGGTCGCGTACAGAAACGCCCCATCCTTCTTGCGAATGATCATCGGCACCTCGGAGCCAGGCAAGAACACGCAGATCGCCCCATCACTTTCCC
>JBGSHH010000209.1:0-5184 GCA_041752355.1 Pirellulaceae bacterium
ATGATCGTCCATGATCCTCAGCGGCGCACTTTCCACATCGGCTGTAGTCGTCACGTCCACGCGCGAAGATGCTTTCAAGAGGGAAAGATCGCGTCCGACTTCGCTTGTCCGTTTGGCCAAGATGATTGCCTGATGCATCGCATCAGGCAGGAGCGGGAAATGGTCGGCTTGCGACCGCTGGCCACTACCGGATGAGGGTTGATCGCGCGTCTAGTAAGTCGAGGGAGACACGAAATTCACGCTGCCTGCCTGAGTAAACCCTCACCCCAGCCCTCTCCCACGGGGAGAGGGAGTAAGGCCAAGATTACTTCGTCAAATACAGCTTGCCTGCCCGCGTTAAACGCAAGCGGTACATCTCTTCGCCGTGTTCGATCCAGAGTTCCCGCGCGCCTTGCAGTAGTTCATCACTACGGACAATGCGCGGGCGTTGCGAATCGACTTCGCGAGGCAGTTCTTCCTGGGGTTCACGCGGTTCGTCATCCATACGGCGCGGGGGAGAAGAGATGTACTTAGTAAGTGTAATCATGACCGATGCTCATCCAATGCGAGTTACGTTACGGGCCTCTTACTTCTGAGGTTGGCAGTAGCTGAGTGCGAGCAGCGCATAGGCGGTGACGAGGTTGCCGTCCCCTTCCATGAATTTGCCGTTCTTGTTCACCCACGAGCCATCCTCGTTCTGTTGCGCGGCAAGCGTGGCGACGAGATCTTTGCGCCAGTCGTGTTCCTTGCCATTGGCGTCGGTCAATTTGTCCTGACCGACGGCATCCAAAGCTTTAGCGAACGTGCTGTAGTAGTAGTACAAGCCAGCATCGCCCATGCCTGGGTTGGTCTTTAAGTCGTAGTTCTTGGCGATCCACTTAAGAGCGGCTTGTACTCGCTTGTCGTCGGCTTTCACACCGGCAAAGATCATGCTCTTCAGACCGGCGTAGGTCATCGTGCCATAGCTGCGCAGGCCGTCGCCATCGGCGGCTTCGGTTCCTTCGCCTGTGCCGGAGACACTGTAATAGAAGCCACCATCATTCACCTTGGCGGCCAATGGCGACGTGTTGAATTCGCTTTCCAGGTTCTGGCAGCGCGAGACAAACACCAAGGCTTCTTGCAGCGCTTGATCATCCGGCTTAGCACCGGCGCTCTTGAGCGCATCGACCAGAAAGGCCGTATTCGAGAGATCGGGACGACGCTTCTCGTTATAGCCTGCGCCACCGAAGTTGAGGTTATCTTTTTCCACGCCGTGCTTAGCGTCGTACTGCAAGCCGCGGAGGTACTTGTCGGCGTTCGCGAGGATCTTGTTGTACCGACCATCTTTATTCGCATCGGTCAGACACATCACCGCAATACAAGTCTCGTAGTTTTGAACGGGACTCTTCGGCGAATAGATGCCGCCATCGTCTTGCACACTAGCGACGATATATTTCAAACTGTCAGCCACCAAAGGGTCATCCGGCGAACGACCATGACGGAGGATTGAATCCGTAACCAGCGCGGTAACTCCGATGCCGGCCCGCTTGGAGTAGGAACCGTCGGGGCCTTTACCTTTGGTTTTGAGGTAGTCGATGGCTTTGGCAACCATCTTGTCATAGTCGGACTTGGAATCCTGGGCGTGAGCGACGCTGGTCCCCACAAAAACGATGAGCGCGATCGAAAGAACAAGACGGTGCATGGCAAAGTTCCTGCTAGAATGGAAAGGGCTGAAGCATCCGACAAACCTTGTGATAGCACATGGCGCGCCGTTGGTAAAACAAGTCTAAATTGCCTGTCTTTTTTCAAATAGGCGATGAAGGCGTGTCGATCGGCGCGACAGGTATGTCGAAGATTTCGACAGATACGATTTCACCCGCCTTGGGCAAATACTGCGTGCGTTACCCTCTTCGACTCCAACTCTTACTGCCGCTGTGGGCGATCTTGCTGGCGAGTCTGGCGGGAGTCAGTCTGGCGAATGTGTGGTTGGTGTCGCGGCAAGTGCGGCAGTCGATCGATGAACGGATGCAGAACGTCGCGCAGACGCTGGCCGAGGGAACCTATCCGCTGGAAACGAACGTGCTGCGGCAAGTGCGTGGTTTGTCTGGCGCGGAGTTGGTCGTGCGCGATGGCGAGCGCGTGGTGGCTTCGACGAGTCCCAGTTTCAACGCACGACATCATCAAGCGCAAGCCAGCCGCACCGTCGCCGGAGCAACGTATTTCGCTTCCGTCGCCATGCTCGATCGACGGGCTTCCGGCGGCGGCCAATATACCTTGGAGATCTACTATCCCGAGCAAATGTATTTCGATGCGCGCTGGCGGGCGATTGCGCCGTCGCTCATTGTCGGGGGCATCGCATTGGTCTTAGCGATCGCACTAGCGAGCGTCGTGGCGGCGCGCGTGACGCAGCCGGTGCGACGTCTGCAAACACAAGTCGAACGGATTGCCCATGGAGACTTTACCCCGCTGCCGGCACCGACGCGCGATGATGAATTGCGCGAGTTGGCGCAGGCCGTCAATCGCATGGCGGAATTGCTGCAAGCCAATGCCGAAGTGATTCGTCGGCACGAACGCGACGCCACGTTGCATCAACTGGGGGCCGGCATCGCCCACCAACTGCGCAATGCCGCTACTGGCTGTCGCATGGCGCTGGGACTTTTTCGCCGCGAGCAAGTCGCCAGTCAAAGCGACGAGAATCTGCTGATTGCTTCGCGGCAACTCGAATTGATGGAGCATTATTTGCAACGCTTTCTGACGCTCGGCCGCACGACACAGCTGACAATGAAAACGTACGACGCCTGTCACATCCTGCGGCAAGCGTTGCAGCTCGTACGCCCGTTGGCAGAACATCTACATGTCCACATCGATGCGAGGTTGCCTGAGGAAGTGATCCAGGTCTACGGCAACGATACAAGTCTGGAGCAGGTGTTGGTCAACCTGATAACCAACGCCATCGAAGCCTGCGCACTGCCAGGCGTGGATGCGCCGCAAGTCCGCGTGACACTGACCACGACGCCGACTTCGATTCGTTGGCAGGTCGCCGATAATGGTCCCGGTTTTGCCGAAGCGGTCGTCAGTCGAATTGGAGAGGCGTTTGTCACCAGCAAGCCAGAAGGAACCGGACTCGGCTTGGCTGTGGCCAAAGAGATTCTCGCCCAGCATCAAGGGACGCTCGCCTGGCGTCGTGAGGATGGTTGGACCTGTTTTGAAGCGACATTGGAGAGCTAATGGCATTCGTCTAGGATGAATCTCCAGATCAACCTGGGAGAGTATTTGCATGCAAGGCAATAACCATTCCGAAGACGGGAAGTCGACTCGCCATCTTTCCCCTATGCGGCGCCGCTGGCGGAGAGTCGTGCGGAGCCGCGCGGTCTGGATCGGCGCGACGTTGGTGTTCGTCTTTTGCGCGCTGGCGCTATTGGCCGATATGGTGGCGCCCTATCCCGTCGATGCGCGGCATCAAGAACATGTTTCGCCATCGGCATGGCACTGGCTCGGGACCGATGCCAATCAAAAAGATGTCCTCACGCGCGTGATACATGGTTCGCGCCTGTCGCTTTTAGCCGGTGGTCTATCGATCCTGTTGGCGGTTGGAGTCGGTGTGCCCATTGGCGCGCTAGCGGGCTATTGTGGCGGCACGATCGATGCCTGGCTGATGCGGACGATCGATGTTGCGCTCGCCTTTCCTAGTATTCTCATTGCGTTATTGGTCGCTTCCGCGTTTGAACCAGGCTGGACCGCCGTGATCATTGCCGTGGGACTGATCAATGTGCCCGTTTTCGCACGGCAGATTCGCTCCACGGTGCTGACCTTGCGCGATCTCGATTACGTTGTCGCCAGTCGCGCGCTGGGTGCGACACATTGGCACATCCTCACCTTCGCATTGCTGCCGGGCATCATCAGCCCGCTGCTCGTGTTAGCGACCTTGGGACTTGGCAGCGCGATTTTGGAGGTCGCCGGATTGTCGTTTCTCGGCATCGGCGGTGATCCTACGTCGCCGGAATGGGGCGCGATGCTTCGTCAGGCGAAAGAGCATCTGAGCGCCAGCATCTGGCCTGCTGCCGGGCCAGGCTTGGCGATCTCACTTTCGATCCTGGGCTTCAATCTGCTCGGCGATGGCCTACGCGATGTGCTTGATCCGCGCGCTTCCTAGCAAGCTTCCGCAATCACCCCCCTGTCGAGAAGCCCGTCTTTCCTTTGCCAATTTACCTCAATTCCCCTCACGCGCTTGACACTGTCAATTGCGCAAGTTTTACTTAAAGGGCTTGTGACAAATCCCCGCCTGCGTTGTTGGCGACGCAAAGCAGCCCGCCGCTGGAATGGCGCTCGGTATTAAACCAAGCGGCCTCGAGTTCCGTATCGAGAGTTTGTTTCCCCATCAATCCCTCGGCAGCCGAACGAGCGCTGTCGATTGGAGATTTGGCGTCTGGTTCCGTTAATTCCTAAGGAGATGTTTGCATGAAGAAGTTCAGTTTGGTCCTCGTTCTCGGTGCCATGGCGTGGGTTCTGCCCTGCGGCAGCGCCGATGCGATTCCCCTCTTCAACATGAAGTTTCAAGAACGCTACGCCGGTGAAAAGGCGAATCCCGATTTTGCCAAGTTGGTGAAGGAAACCGCCAAGTGCAACGTCTGCCATGTCGAAGGCGAAAAGAAATCGGTTCGCAATGAGTTCGGCGAAGCGCTGCACGACGCTGGTCTCGATAAGAAGAATTACCCAAAGGAGCGCGTCGAATCGGAAGCTGACGCGGTCAACAAGGAAATCCAAGCCGCCTTCGATAAAGTCGAAGCCAAGAAGAGCGCCGGCGGCATGACCTTTGGCGATTTGATCAAGGCTGGCAAGTTGCCTGGCGCCAAGTAAGGTTCGCTTGCAGTTGGATGCAACATACAAGGCAGACGGCCGCGTCTGCCTTGTTTGTTTTCTTGGCCTCACAGGTCGTAGGATGGATCTTCAGATCCGACCTTTCATTGCGCACCCCTGTGCTCATGAATGGAACGGGAGATCCATTCGTTCTATCCTCAGCTCACTCTAATCTTCATCCTGCCAATCACCGACTCACCAGGCAGAAGCACTCGCCAGCCGGCATCTATCTTCTTCTCTTCCAGCGCCACCGCTCCCGGCACGCAAGTGTACGGCTCGATGCAAATCGCCTCGCGATGAGGGGGCGTATAAACGACCAACTCGCGAAACGTCTCATCCCAAATAATCGATACTTTACGTTGCGATTGC
>JBGSHH010000210.1:0-5612 GCA_041752355.1 Pirellulaceae bacterium
TCGCGTAAGTTAATTGCTGCGGAGCGCTGATTTTACGGCCGCGCTCTGCTTTGGTGGTTGACTTGTCTTGACGGGGGCCGGCATGACCGATCGCGCCGAGCAACTTGCGCTATACGCGGAGCAACTCGCCTGTAGCAACGCGGAACTCGCCAAGGCGCTCGCGGAGCATCAGGCGATCGAGCGCGAGTTACAGCGGGAGCGCTACCTGCTGCAAACGCTGATGGACAATCTCCCCTTCAGCATCTATTTCAAAGACGTGGAGAGTCGCTTTCTGCGAATCAGCAAGGCGTGTGCTGTCAAGTTTGGCTTGACCGATCCTGCCGACGCGATCCTCAAGACCGATCACGATTTCTTTTCGGCGGAACACGCTGGACCCGCTTTGGAGGATGAGCAGCGGATCATTCGCACGGGCGATTCGATCGTCGATAAAGAGGAGAAAGAGACATGGGCCAATGGCGCGGTCGCGTGGGCCTCTTCGACGAAGATGCCGCTCTATGATCCAGCCGGAAAGATTGTCGGAACTTTCGGCATCTCTTTCGACATCACCGCCCGAAAACTCGCCGACCAGATTCTCGCCCGGCAATCGCTCGAAGCGCAACTGGTTCATCGCGTTTCCACCATGGCGACGCAATCCGAAACACTTGCGGAAGCACTGCAAGGCTGTCTTGAGATTGTCTGCGAATTGACCAACTATCCGGTCGGGCATGCCTATTTGCCGGACAACGCCGCTGCTCCACAAGAACTGTTGCCAACGAAGCTATGGCATCTGCAAGACGCAAACGACAATGCGCACTTTCGCGATGTGACCGAGCAAACCCGTTTCAAACTCGGGGAAGGATTGCCGGGATTGGTGTGGGGGAAGGGGGAACCAGTTTGGATTCGCAATGTGCAGGCCAGTGCGCACTTGCCTCGTTTTCGCGCGCACAGCTTTGCCAATTTACGTGGCGCGTTCGGCATGCCGATCTATGCCCATGACGAATTGATCGCGGTATTGGAGTTCTTCTGTTACGAGGAACGGCCTCTCGATGACAACTTGCTGGCAATCGTTCGCAACGTCGCCGATCAGTTCGGGCGAGTCGTCGAAAGACGTCGCGCCCAAGAGGCGCTCTGTTGCGCCAAAGATGCCGCCGAAGCGGCCAATCGCGCCAAGAGCGACTTTCTCGCCAACATGAGTCACGAGATTCGCACACCGATGAACGCCATCATTGGCATGACGGAATTGGTCCTCGATACGCCTCTCAAGCCGGCCCAGCGCGAGTACTTGCAGTTGGCCCGCGAATCGGCGGAGTCGTTGTTACTTCTAATCAACGACATCTTGGACTTCTCCAAGATCGAAGCCGGACGCTTGGAACTCGAAACGACCCCCTTTGAGTTGCGTGAATCGCTGGGCGATACGATGAAATCGTTGGCGGTTCGCGCGCATCGCAAGGGACTGGAACTCGCTTGTCACGTGCGCCCCGATGTGCCGGAGGAACTGATCGGTGATCCGGGGCGACTGCGGCAAATCGTCGTAAATCTCGTCGGTAATGCCATCAAGTTCACGCACCAAGGCGAAGTTTTGATGCAGGTGCAGACGCAAGAACGGACGGCGAATGACGTCTGGCTGCATGTGGTAGTGCGCGATACTGGCATCGGAATTGCGCACGACAAGCAAGCCGACATCTTTTCGGCTTTTGTGCAGGCCGATGCATCGACAACGCGTCGCCATGGAGGGACAGGGCTGGGCCTATCGATCTCGCAACGCTTAGTGAGTTTGATGGGGGGCAGGATGTGGGTTGAGAGTGAATTGGGGCGCGGTAGTGCCTTTCATTTCACCGCGCGATTCGCCTTGCGGTCCAAGCCAGCGCGCGCCACGCCTGCCATGACGCTCGCCGAACTTCGCGGCGCGCGGGTGTTGGTCGTCGATGACAACGCCACCAATCGTTTGATTTTGGACGAGATGCTGCAAAATTGGGGACTCTCTCCCACGCTTTGTTCCGGCGCGGAGGAAGCACTCGCAGCGCTGCGCGAGGCTCAATCCCAGCAACATCCCTTCGCGCTGGTGCTGACAGACTCCCATATGCCGGAGATCGATGGCTTTACGCTGGCCGCTAGCATACGCAGCGACGACAATTGCGCGAGCGCCGTCATCATGATGCTCACCTCTGGCGATCGACCCGACGATATGGAACGTTGCGAAGCGCTTAATCTCGCCGCCTATCTGATCAAGCCCGTGAAACAATCGGAACTATTCGACGCCATCGCGCTGGCGCTGGGATTACACGCTCCGGACCGCAATGACGATGGCGGATCGGATGCCGATGTCGCGCCTGCGTGTCGTTCGCTGAATCTACTCTTGGCGGAAGATAGCATCGTCAATCAGAAACTGGCTGTCGCGATGCTCACGAAGTGGGGGCATCGCGTGACCGTCGCGAGCAATGGCGTGGAGGCATTGGCGCATTGGTCGCAGGGGGCCTATGACGCGATCTTGATGGATTTGCAGATGCCGGAGTTAGATGGCCTGGAAACGACAGTCGAAATTCGGCGTCGCGAACGGGGTACCGATCGGCATATCCCGATCATTGCCATGACCGCACACGCCATGAGTGGCGATCGCGAACGCTGTTTGGCTGCCGGAATGGATGCCTACCTTTGCAAGCCGATCGATCAGCAACGACTCAGCCAGACGCTCGCCCAGTGCGCGCAGGCCTGGCGCCCTCCCCCAGAAGTTTCGCCTCCGGCGCGAACGCTCGTTGTGGAGGATTCCGGTGAAACGCTCGGAATAGTAAACTTTAACGCCGCCCGGCAACGCATTCCCGGTGGCGATCAAATGTTGCGGGAACTGGCGGAGTTGTTCATTTCGGAATGTCCTCGTCTGATGGGGGAAATGCAATCCGGCCTGGATCAACAAGACGCAAAGCGAGTCCAGCGTAGCGCACATACCCTGAAGGGATCGGCAGGTATATTTGGTGCCGAGCGCGTCGTGGCCACCGCTTTGGCGGTGGAAAAGCTTGGGCGTGAAGAATTGCTAGGCGACCTACCCGCCGCCCTGTTAGAATTGCAAACGGAAGTGACGCGCCTCTGTCGGGCAATGCACACCCAATTGAATCAGAACGCGAGATGAGGTATTGCTGGCATGGCTCAGATCCTTGTCGTGGACGATTCCCCCTTCGATCAGCGCTTGGCGGGCGCGTGTATTTCAGAAATGGGTATCACGCCCATCTACGCCGCCAACGGTCGCGAAGCGCTCGCCGTGCTGGAGCGCGAACGCCCCGATGCGGTCGTGACCGATCTCCAAATGCCGGAGATGGATGGCCTGGAGCTGGTGCAAGAAGTTTGCCAGCGTTTTCCCACGGTGCCGGTGATTTTAATGACGGCCAATGGCAGCGAGGCCATTGCGGTGAAGGCGTTGCGCGCGGGCGCTGCCAGTTATGTTCCCAAAGCCAGCTTGAAGCATGATTTAAGTGTTGCGCTCCGTTCGGTTCAGGCGGCGGTCAACGCGATGCGCCAGCGCGAACAAGTGCGCAGCTTTCTAGAGGTGGTGGAATCGCGATTTGTGATGGGTTACGAACCGGGCGCGCAAGAAGCACTTGTCGGCTATCTGCAAGATGAACTCGCGCGGCTCTCCTTTTGCAATCCCTCCGGCATGTTGCAAATCACCACGGCGCTGATGGAGGCGCTGACCAACGCCGTGGAGCATGGCAACTTGGAACTCGCTTCGGAACTCCGCGAGGATCCCGACGACGCTTACCGCCGTTTGGGCGAATCGCGCGTGCGGGAATCACCGTACAGTGAACGCCGCGTTTACGTCACCGCCCGTGTCACGCCCGAGGAAGCTTGTTACACCATTCGCGATGATGGCCCCGGCTTCGATCCCAGTACGCTCGCCGACCCCACCGACCCGGAGAATCTGCTCAAACCGAGCGGGCGAGGGGTGATGCTAATCCGCACATTCATGGATGAAGTGCGCTTTAACGATCGCGGCAACGAAATCACCATGATGAAGCGCCGTCGCCCCTAGAACGACCCGTTGCCACCGTTGCCAGCGTGCTAAGCTTCTTTACTGGTTCCTTCGTGGCGATCGCTGAGCAGGGTACGTTGTGGATTGGGCGCAGCAGAATTCTGATCGATCTGAAACACGCGTTCGCGCTTGGTGGGGTGCGCTGGGGCGTTGGTTCGTCAACGGCATCGTGGCGACGATGCTGGTGTTGATGATCGCGCAGGGGATGCCTGGGATGCCAGAGTGGCTTGGGCAGCGCGCGGCCTGGCTGGGCAATCGCACCGGATTATGGCAGTCCGGTTGGAGCATGTTCGCCCCCGATCCCGATTCCATGAATCATCACATCCGCGCCGCCATTTGGTATTGGGATGGTAGCAGTACGAGTTGGGATGCGCCTCAGTGGCGCGAGCGCTCGCTGTGGCGCAAGTTCACGGGCGCGCGGGAATTGGAATACTACGACGCCGCCGAATCTCCCTACAACGAACCGGCCCTCTCGGGACTGGCCCGCTATCTATCGGCGCAGTTGCGCCCCGGACCCGAACAAGCGCATCGCCCCAAACGTGTGGAGATTTGGGTTGACGTGTATAAGATCGAAGATCCCGACGAACATGGTTGGCAACCGATTGATCAACCACTACCGCTCACGAAGTCCTACCTGCTCTACGAGGAGGACTATCCATGAGCGCGCCTCCGTATGACGCCACACAGGTAGGGCACAATTGTGCCGCGCGTTGGAACCGTTTCTTTTGGGAGCCGGTCGATCCTCATCCCGCTGCATGGATTCGCATCGGCTTCGCGGCGATGGTGCTGATCAATCTCGCCTGTTGGTATCCCGACTTCTGGCACTGGTTTGGTGAACAAGGCATTCTGCCGTTGGACGATGCGCAATACTTGCAACCGCTCGGTCGCTTCTCGCTCTTCGCCTGGTTGAACCCGAGTGACACGCAGTTGAATTGGTTCTATTGGCTGTTCGTCGCGCAAACGATCTGTCTGCTGCTGGGATTTCTATCGCGCATCAATTTATTCTGCGTGCTGATATGGCTGAGCGCGTTTCAGAATCGCAATCCGATGATTCTCGATTCGGAAGACGCCGTCCTGCGTTTGATTGGCTGGTACTTGCTGTTGATGCCGCTGGCGCATTGCTGGTCGATCGACGCGGCAATTCGACGCTGGCGAGGACAGGCGTTTCCAGCATTGGCGCCGCCGCTGGGGTTGCGGCTGTTGCAGATCCAAATGTGCGTGATCTTTCTGTCCGCCGCGTATTACAAGCTCCCTGGCGAGGCGTGGCAACACGGAACGACGCTGTACTACGTCGCCCGTTTGGATGACTATTTTGGGCGTTTTCCGGTTCCAGCGTGGTTAGTGGAAACGCCTTGGGTCGTGCGCGGCCTGACGTGGTCGGTCATCGCCATCGAGATTCTCGCGCCGCTGGCGGTATGGTTTAAACAAACACGTTGGTTCGCGCTGCTACTGTTGCTGGCGTTTCATCTCGGCAACGAATACACGATGAATCTGTATCTGTTTCATTGGGCGATGCTGCTGGGGTGGAGCAGTTTTTTGATTCCGGCCGATTGGTCGTGGATAGCCAACTATGGCAGTTCGCGAATGCGGATGCCTTTGAACTCCACCGGCG
>JBGSHH010000211.1:0-4214 GCA_041752355.1 Pirellulaceae bacterium
CAGATGTCGTTGGCCTCTCGCGTGTTGCCGCTTTGGTCGCTAAAATAAAGAAGCTGCAAAGCATTCCCCATTGTGCGGGGCCTTGCGCCCCACTCTCAAAATCTATCGAAGCGGCGGTCGTTCATGGCACGTAAAGTTATCAATCGTAAGCAGTTACGAGATGAAGCCGAGGCGGCGGAAAAGTTGGGAGTCGAATCCGGCGCCCCCAAAAAAAAGGCTCCCGCCAAGCGGAAGAGCCGGGCCAAAGAGCCGGTCGAAATCCGCATGAAGCTGTTCTGGGGTGTGTATAACCAGTCGATGAAGCTGGTCGCGAAGTACGAATACAGCCAAAAGAAGCACGCCGATCAAAAGGCGGAAGCGCTTAGCTCCGGCGGCAAATCGCCCCACTTCGTGCAAAAAGTCAAGGAAGCCGTCGAAGAGTAACGTTCGCCGTGGCGACGCAGGGAGGCTGGTTGGCTGGGCGGTTATGCTCCTTTGGGTCCTGGCGAGGAATTTTGCGATGCGTTTGTGCTGGAAAAAGCTCTGCGTGGCGCTCTCGTGCGCGGTTCTGCTCAGTGGTTGCGGCGGCACGCCGGTCAATAACGCCGCGCCCACCAAAGCACCTTCCACCGCCAGCGAGGAAGAAGGTGGCGGGGTCAAGGTGGTCGATGGCGGCATCGTTTCGAAGCTGCAAGACTATCTGCCCAAGCTCGATGGCGGCAGGATTGAAGTCGCCGCGCCCCAAGATTGGAAGCCCCTCTCGCGCGATAATGCGCATCTGGTGCGGTTCATCGTACAAGGGAACGACGCCAACAACTTGCCGCGGATTCTGCTCGTCGCCAGTGAAGCCGGTGCGCTGCCTGATCCGGTCACGGCCGACAACGTCCTCGAGTTCACCGCCGCGATTGCGGAAGAACTCGCCGAGAAGAAAGGCATCGAGGAGAAGCCCAAAGCGATGGTGATCGGCGACAACGCCTTTGTGCGTTACGTCTCGCTCGCCCGTAAAGGGGAACGCGTTGTCAAGCGGCAAGTGCTCGAGACAGTGCAAGGTGGTCGGCGCTATGCGCTGACGCTGGAAGTGTATAACTCCGTCGATCCCACGAACCGCGACCTCGCCTATGCGGTGGCCGCCGGCTTGAAGTTCCACGGTACCGACGCTCCCGCTCCGACGCCGCCGACGGAAGCGACGCCGCCCGTCGAAACACCACCCGTCGAAGCGCCACCGACCGAAGAGAAGCCAGCGGCAGAGTAAGGTGTGGCGAGCGCACCCTCACTTGCGGTCATCACATCTCACCGCTCAGCAGCATCCAGGCCCACGCCAGCGCGGTGCTGCCAAGGCAAACGGCGACGCCGGTCCAGTGCAGCCAGTCGCGTGATTCACGGCGATCCCAATCTTGCCAGGTCGCTAGTAGCACATAGAAGCTGCCGATGCCCAGCAGCTGCGCGCGATTGATGAGCCAGAACCAAATCGAAATCGTCTCGCGCCCGAGATCGTCCTCCATGAGTCCGCCGCAGATCAATAGAAACCCTCCGCCGAGACAAATGGCTTCTTGCATGACCATGACGCCGAAACTCGTTTCCCACATGCTCGGACGCGCGCAGGCGGAAGTCGCGGCCAACCACATTAAGAGCATGATGAGATATTGCGGTGTCAGGGCGAGCAGGAACATCAGCGTGGGCGTTGTCGGCCCCGCCCAAGCCTCGCCTGCGTTGTGATGCCAAAGCAACACGCCGAAGTAGCTGCCCCAGTCGAGCACCGTTCGCCACCCAAAGATCAGCAGCAACCAATGGCCCGGCGCGGTGGGAAATTTCGGACCCGCCCGCAGTAAACGCCACAGGTACAGCATGACGCCACCCAGCGCCGCGCCGGAACTCGCCGCATAGCAGGCTTCCCAGATCACAAACAGTAGCTGCTGGGCGTTGTTCGCCGGTGCCGGGACCATCCGCATCCCCGCCAGGATCAAGCCACTGGCCAACATCCACATCAAAATATGCGCGATGCCCAAGCGCGGCTGCGGTGGATCGCTCGGTTCGATGATCGGTGGAGGCATGCGCTGGATTGTAAAGCAGAGTGGGGCTGCGACGCACCACGCGGCCGAAGTGATGGTGGCACACTACTCGGCATCTCTTGCGGCAGTTTCAAACGCGGCGAGTTCATGAGGGAACGCAACAGAACAAACGCGTGCTAACCGAGCAGCCTCGTGAGCGACATGCGTCGCGGACACGGTGAATCGTGTTCGATTCGCAGGGTTGGCAAGAGTCTTGATAATCTCAGTTGGCATAGGGCGATTGGCAATTGGCGCGTCAGCATAGCGGTCCGCAAGACGAACCAACAATCTCGTATCCACAGGCGTTGTTTGAAAGTGAATCAAGCATACGAGCATCAGTTCATCTGTCTTGATGTTGCGCCATTGCTGATCGATGAACGAGAAATAGGATTGATCGACGCGATCGAAATGAATGAAGGCTTCCCCATAGCGTTGCTCGTCAAAGAACTGATATCCAAGAAACAAGGGGACCCATGGATGACTTGGGTCAAGATCGGAAGTTTTGTGCAGCCATTCGATACAGTTGCTGCGCTCGTTCGGCTCATCCCGTCGGTGGTAGTAGGTCAATGCCATAGCGTAGCAATGTTCCGCGTTGTGTGGTTCGAGTTGATGCAAATCGCGAGCGAGCCGCTCCGCCTCGCTGAAAATCGCATTCGCGGTCTGATGGTCAACTTCGCTTTGAGCATCGTCAATCAGTTTCCAAAGACGAGCGCTTTCGATCTGTGTATTCTTCATGATTGAGATGGATAACGCGACGTTGTTGTAAGACCAGATTCTATCCGTTCGGCGTCATGCGTTCACGTGAAAACTTGGCGCGACAAGCCTCCGCCTGTCACGCCATGAGCGAAAAGTCGCGAAGCGAGGAATCAACCTCCTCGCTCCGCGTTTCTGTTCGCGCTCACGCCGCTGCGCGCTGCGGCAACTCTTCCGCGATCACTGCCTGACGCTCCAGGCTTTGCATGATCTGGTTATACGCCTGCGCCCAGGCTTGGGCTTCGCGCAAACTCAAACCGCTGGCAGCGACTTCCATCCTCGGCAGCAGCACCACACGATACGTTGACTCATCTCCACGCATGACCAAACTCCTCGATGTACGAACCCGGTTTTGACAACAGCGGACGCGGACCCTTTCCGCGCCGCACGACACGACCACAAGGCGAATCCCCGGGACTCGCGACCGGCAGCACCCTGGCTGACAAGGACTTCCCTCCTGCAACCTCACGCCTGATTTCCTGAACTTTTCGGCGTCGACGACGGAGAAGAGTGTACTATACTAACGTACAGTAGTCAAGCGCGCGTGCTAGCACAAGATGTGGTGGAGAAGAGGCACTTGGGATACATCCGAAAGGACGAAACGCGCCGGCAGAGAATTGTGATTAATCCGTATTCCCTATTGCTGCCAAGACTTAGGCGCGAGAATGCGAAAAGTCACTAATCTGTGCCGCCGAGATTAGAATTTCGGGCCACTTTTTCTAATCTGGGTTTCTCGCCCCTGGCACCGGCGTGGCCAGTTCGCGCAGCCGCTCGCGAAAATAGGTGGGATTACGGCGGATTTCATCCATCATGCGACAGGCCGCGCCGCGTGGCGGTTTGAGCCCTTGTTCCCAATCACGCACTGCGCTCACCGACACGCCCAAAAACCGCGCGAAGATCGGCTGACTCACCTTGAGAATCGCGCGCGTCTCTTTCACCATCGTCGGCGTATAGGCATCAGGCCGGAACGATAGTTTCAATGTTCGACATGTGAACTGGTCATTCAACGATTCCTTAGTCGCCAACGTCGCCGTGAACCGCTGTAGGCGCGCGTTGATCTCTTTCCCCAGCGAACGTTGTGGATGCTTCTTGACCATGAGTTCAATCATAGCAAATCGCTTCAATTGCTACACCGCGAACTCCGGCTTCGCCGATCCTTCCCCAGCCCGCTTCCGCCCGCGCAGCTTCCGGCCAAACGTCTCGATCAGTGGCAGGGGGCGGATGTCGTATTGCGGGACGAGGCCGAAGTTGAGTTGCGCCAAAGGACGCAGGATGTCGCGATCGACGCAGCGAACCAACTCGGCGAGTTCCGTTTGCACGGCGGCCAAGGCGATCATGAACGGAATCGAGCGACCGGCGTAACCGCTGCCTGGAGCGCTGGCTTCGATGATCTCCGGCGGGATGTCGAGCGCTTTCCAAATCTCCAGATCGATG
>JBGSHH010000212.1:0-3693 GCA_041752355.1 Pirellulaceae bacterium
CCACGCCTCCCACCGTCAGGTCAGAACCGGCCAATCCTACCGAGCCAGGAGCGCCGCGATGGGTAATGAAGCACCAAGCGCGTTGCCGCTCATTAGCACCGTATTGTTCGGCCTCTCCTTCGCTGGCATTGCACTGGCGGGGCATCCGTTCGCGGCCAATGGATTGAACTACGCCGAGAATGACCTGACCGAGAAGCTGCGCGCCTTGCGGATGCAGACGCGATACTTGCGCGTTTATCTCGTGCTGTGGCTAATCGTAATGGGCTGCATCTTGGCGGTGCTGGGAATTTGGTTCGAGAGTTTCGTGGTGGCGGTACTGCTCTGCTTATTGCTGGCCAGTGCGCCGTGGTATTTGATTCGCCGTCTGGCGGAGCAACGTCGCGAGCGTGTGGAAATGCAATTGGCAGATGCGATGGTGACCTTCTCCAACGCCATCCGCGCTGGCTTGTCACTGGCACAATCGCTCGACATTCTCGCCAACCAATGCCCGCGCCCTGTGAGCGATGAATTTCGGCAGATCGTCGGTGAATATAAGCTCGGCAAGCCGCTGGAACGCACCTTGCGCGAAGCGAAAGAACGCCTGCACAGCGAGAACTTTTCGCTGTTCGCGGCCGCGCTTTTGGCGAGCCGTCGAAGTGGTGGCCAGCTTAATGAAACCGTCGATCGCATCGCTCATTCGGTGCGCGAGTCGCAACGTTTGGAACGCAAACTTAAAGTGGAAACTGCGCAAGCGCGCAAGTCGGCGGTCTATATGGCGATGGTGCCGCCGGTCATTTTGTTCATCTATTACTTCGTCGATCCCATCAATACCGTGCGGCTCTTCACGACGATCCCCGGTCAGATTCTGCTGTCGGCGTCGGTGGTACTGAACATCCTCGCCTATCTATGGGCGAGAATGATCCTCAATCCCGATATTTAACGGCGCAATCATGCTTCTCTATCCTTCCATTGAGTTCCTAGCGGCGGCGACGCTGGATGCCGCGTGGTTTCCGTTGGTATCGAGCTTGTTGATGGGGGTAGCGGTAGCGGCGTTTTGGTATTGGCTAGCGCGGACGCTGGATCTGGATGATCTCGAACAAAGTGACAAGTGGCGATACGACATCGCCCGGATCAACGAACTGCGCCGCGTCGATCCCTTGTTTCGCTACCTGCAACCGGTTATTCAGAATCTTGCCAAGTTCAATCGGGTGATGTTTCGCGGTAGCTTGCCGGAGATTCAACGCGAACTGCTCGCCGCCGGCTTGCCGCGATTTTGGCTACCGGAAGAGTATCTGGGACGTTGCCAGTTGATCGCCATCTTTTTGACGCCTGGCGTGGTCTATGCTTGCATTTCGATTATGGGTAGCTCGGGCGTGGTGATGGGGCTCGTTCTCGGCTGTGTCATTGCCTTGCTGTTGCGGCGACGCTTGACGAGTATCGCGCGCAAGCGGCTAAATAGTATCAAGGTACGCATGCCGTATTTGCTCGACTTGCTCACGCTATTAATGGAGGCGGGCTCCACGTTCATGAAGGCACTCGAGGAGGGTGTCGGCGAGTTTAAAGGACATCCCATTTCGGTTGAGTTTTATCGAGTCCTACAGGATATCGATTTGGGCAAGACGCGAAACGAGGCCTTCTATAGCTTGCGCGACCGCCTGCATGACGACGACATCACTAGCATTATCGGCGCGATTGTGCAGGGCGAAGAACTGGGCACTCCAATCGCGCAGGTCTTTCGCACGCAAGCCGAAGTGCTCCGCATCAAGCGTTCGCAGCGTGCGGAGACGGTCGCCGGCGAGGCGGGGGTGAACATGTTGTTGCCCGGGGTGATGGTTATGCTATCATCAGTTCTGGTGATTATGGGTCCCTTTTTGCTCAATTTTCTCGCGTTTGGAATGGGGATGTAACGTAGGCATCCCGCCCACTCTCAATTCGCATATGGCGCTTGCATTTCATTGCCCTCAGTGTCGGCAACCGCTGCCGGTATCGCCCGGCATGCTCGGGCAAAAGGTGCAATGCGCCGGTTGCCAAACGAGCTTCGTGCTGTCGCCTGCGCATTTGCATGCGCCAGGGAGTGGCGAAGCGGCGAGCGCTCCGGGCAGTCCGCCGAATCAAAGTACTCCGCCCCCGGTGCCGAGCAAGCCTGGAGCTTATCCACCCGGCAAAGGACCAGGGACCGCGACACTAACGCCTGCGACTTCGTCAACCAGCGCCGCGTCCATCGCCATCGCCGAACCTCCTCGCCCGCTGCCGGCGACGGTTGCCACTTCGCCAGCACCAATGGCGCGCGCGAATGCTTCGAATCAAACGGTCATCGCGCCCACGACGACCACGCTCAAACCTACACCCGATGGCAAACTGCCGACGCTGGCCCTCTATAGCGAAGTGACTCGCTCGGAAAAGACCTCGACCAACTCCGGCCCCAGCACGCTGGTGGTGCTCGCGACTCTGGCGGTAAGTGTCACGCTCTCGCTCACGATGTTGCTCTTCGATTTTGCGCCCACCACGTCGCCGACTGGCGAAGCGGAGGCAGCCCGCGCACATATCGTCAAGTTCTTTGGCGACGAACCCACCGCGCTCCAGCCCTATCAAAAGACCCTGCGAGAATCGCAGCGAGCGCATTCGCGCGGCGATCGCTCGACCGAACGCAAGTGCTATCGTGAGGTGCTCGAACTACTCCGCTCGGAAAATCGTAGCTTGCGCAAAACGCTCACCGGCAGCGCAGGCGATGATCGGGCCTTGGAGAATGATCTAACCGTGTCGCTGCGCGCCACCGCGGAAACCTCCTTCTTGGAACAATGAGTAACGTCAGGATCACACCCCATGCAACCACATCCTCGTTATGACGTCGTCGGTGCGATCGCCTCAGGCGATTTCGCCACCGTCTATCGAGGGCGGGATAAAGATCTCGGTCGCGAAGTCGCCATCAAGCAAATCCATCAGCACTATCTGAACGATCCCCGCCGTCTGGAAGGTTTCTGGAAAGAGGCGCAACTGTTGGCGTCGCTGGCGCATCCCAACGTGATGACGATCTATGACATCGTCCGCGACCGAGGTTGGTTAATTCTGGAGTTCATGCAAGGCAATCTGCGGCAGTACGCCGGCGAGCAACCGCTCGATGTCGAAGTCCTGCGCACGGCGCTAGGCAGCGCTTTGGAGGCCCTTTCGTTCCTGCACAAGAGCGGCGTAACGCATGGAGACGTGAAGCCCTCGAACCTGTTGATCGATCGTTTGAATCGCATCAAACTCGGCGACTTTGGGTTGGCGCGGCGCGCCAGTAACGAACAAGGAAGCATGCTCAAAGGGACGACCAAATACATGGCACCCGAGTTGCTCTCCAATCAGTTTGGGCAAGTCGGTCCCGCTAGCGATCTCTACTCGCTTGGTTTTTCGATCTACGAACTCGCCTGCGGACAACAGTTCGACGATCTTTTCCCCGGCTTGCAAGCGTTCGGCACCGATCGGCAAATCGCCTGGATGATGTGGCACGCCGCACCCGACCGTCTGGCACCCCCAATCGAGCGCGTCTTTCCGAACTTTCCCCCCGATCTCGCCGCCGTCATCACGCGCCTGATCGCCAAACCGCAATCGCAGCGTTATCGCACCGCGGACGAGGCGTTGCGCGACTTGCGTATCGTCCCCGGCACTTTGCCCGTCGATACTACCGCCGAAGAAGAAGCAGCGCGACAACAGGCGGCAGCCAAGAAGAAACGC
>JBGSHH010000213.1:0-2306 GCA_041752355.1 Pirellulaceae bacterium
AGCCACAGCGGCGGCGGCCGTAGCAATCGTGGCGGCTCGCGTTGCCAAATCAGCCTTGGCGGCAGTCAGACGCGAATCCAGGGTGGTGAAAGTTGCAGCAGACATGATTCGAACCTTTCAAAAACGTGAAACAAACTAAAAACCGAAAACGTGAATTGGTGTCGTGATTTGGTGGTGTGGTTTGGGCTAACTGACGGGATCGTAACACCGCTTCTCGCGCTCAAACTGACTCGCCCCCGCCATCGCTTGAACATGCGGTGCGGCCATCGCAGCGAACTCGCACAGCCACGCGCCGGGAAGCTTGGCCAGCGGGATGGAAGGGGACGGCGCGAGCAACGAGCAACCACCAGTTGCGCGACGTGCCAAGCTTTGCAGCAGCAACGTTTCGCCGGGTGATAACGGCACACACTCGCGAACTTGCAGTTGGGCGAGCAGTTCAGTCTCGGAAACGAATCGCAGGGGTGAACTCATGGCGGTAACGCTCCTTTCAAAATCCAGGCTTGTATGCGGAATAGATAGGGGCGCCGCCCATCATTTCATTGAGGGACATATCAACACGCATGTTCTGGTAAACAAGGTTCGATAACTCTTCCATCGCGCGGGGCAGACACAAGCTGAACGCAATCCCTAGATCGCAATGCCCGGACCCACGTCCACGAGGGGCAACTAGCTTTAATCCTGAATCGCTGCGCTCGGCAATACTTAATTTCAAGAGATCTTCCGCGAGTTGCTTATCTCTAAAAATTCGCACCTTCCGGCCTCGGAATGCTTCCAGCAAACTGACTGCCATCGCGTTGGTTTGCGTCGATGAGGAAAATGACACCTCTGTCATCGGTACGCCATGCCGGGCAAGGTTTTGAGCGACGTATCGCAGCTCGGTCGGATCGAACCGGCAAGAGCTAAACCGGAATACCTGGTGGAGACGAAGTATCTCCGCTTCCACTTCCGAGAGTTGAATATCGTGGTTAGCACTTGGCGACCAGACTTTCGTGTGAAGCAGCTTAATGAGCCCCACGCGATGATCTACGCCAACCACAGCAAGCGCGGCGTTGTCGTACCGTACCGCACCATCGACGCCACAGATGATTGTGTACGGTCCGTCCGGGCGTTTCGTGGCGGGCATCAAGGCTGGATCGGTGCAGGCTTCAACGTCTTCACCATCGATTAAATCGCCACCAGTTACCCAGCGATTTTCCCACAAGCGGGCATAGACTTTTGGCGGCAAGATTCGCTTTTGTCCCGCCAGTTTATTGCGGTCGATGAAGGAAGCCACGCAACCGTCAAGCGACTTGAAATACCAGTCGGCGGAAGTTCGCGCGACTTCGCGCACGTCCCATTGCCAGCACGTTCCTGCGTTGTTTCCTGCGTTAGAAATGATGATCGTTAAACAATTTTTCTTTTTGGCCGACGCAGAATAGAGCGAATCGAACAAATCCCGTCCGTTCCAGTGGGTTAACTCGTCTAGCACGATAACGTCCGGCGTCAATCCGTAGCTGGTGGCGGCGTCGCTGGACAGGATCGTCAATTCCGAACCGGTGGAACGTGACACGACACGCCATTGCTGGACGTCCAAGTCGGCGGCCAGCGGTAAGTGAGTGTTGAGCGCCACATCGCGGGCGATTCCGTCGCGCGTCAGTCGGGCTTGCTCGCGATCGCCGGCGGCTACCACGATAACCAGCGGGCGGGCGGAAAAAGAAAGCAGATATTCGCACACGCGGTTGACCGTGCCAGTTTTGTCGTGGCCTCGTCCGCGCTCCAGGTAGTAATTCAGCCAAGGCGAGTTGTCAGATAGTCCCACCAGGAACCGACAAGCCTTGTCGATGGCTTCGTAGTCCACGCGCTGCCAATCGTCCAACACACTATCCAGCGGCACAATGCCGGCGGGTGTGTCGATCTTCAACACGCGGCGGAATTGCTCCGGATCGAGCCGTTTTCCTTTAGTGGCTGGTTGCTTGCTCATTGTTCGGTTGCCTTTCCTCGTTGGCGGCGGTCGGTTGCCTGGCGGTCGATCTTCTCGCGGCGGTATCGTTCGCGTTCAAGTTCGTGCTGAATTTCTGACGCGCGGCGGAAATGTCGCTTTCGTCGTGGCTTGATATGTCGCATGGCTTGCCCCTTTGCCCCTTTGCCCCTTTGCCCCTTTGCGGTTCGCGGCTCGGTCTATCACCTCCCTGGCCACTCCAAAAAAGTCGCAGGGGTAGCTCGCACAACCTGCTTTCTCTGGTGGCGGCGTGCGGCTTGTGCTTTCAAACTCGCCACGCTGTTGGCAGTGCGGCGCGCGGCGATAAGTTCGCCTAGCCTGATTCGCT
>JBGSHH010000214.1:0-4523 GCA_041752355.1 Pirellulaceae bacterium
GATGCCGAGGAGGCTTTTCAAATGGCCGTGGAGAATCTCGCTACCGTAAAGATGACGCGCGACGGCCAAACTCTTGGCGATTTTGTGTTACAACCCGGCAAATATCAGCTTGCGATCACGGGCCAACCGATAAAGGACACCTAACCAGCGCAGGCAGTTGACGCATTCAGCCGGAACCTCGCTACCAGAATTCCTATGCGATGCTACATCTCGATACTGATCGTTATCGCGTTGTTCGTCGGTTGCTCCAGCCAGACCAATGAAACTGCCGACGACGTGTCAACCAAACCATCACAAGGCAAGAACAGTCCAAGAGAAATCGTGGCTGCACCTCAGATGCGAGAATATCCTTCTCCCGATACCTGGCAACACGCTAACGAACGACAACGGCGCCGCGCGCTGCGATCCTTTGCGCAGTTCCAGCGACGAGATGTTCCCGTCTATCCTGGCCCGTTGTTTGTCAGCGATGACGAAGAAGTACAGTTGCAAAGTCCTCAGGATGTAGCGCGTCGAACGCTCGTCTTGTGGGCGGTCGAATTGAGGGCGGAAGGAATCCCGCAGGCGGAAGCCTTGCAGTTGATCGAGGGTCAAGATCTCTGGGATAGCGTCAGCCCGGAAGAGAAACGATTTCTGCAAGATGACGACCCTGATCCCGAAGAGAGTCAAGCGCTCGTGTGGCGTCTGGAGAGTATCTGGGTTTTGCTGTGGAGTCTTGGTGACGTTGATGAATTGAACTGGCCCAGTGGTATGTGCGATGTTGCCACGTTGGTCAAGATTCTCAAACCGCATGAAACCAATCCAAAATTCATTACCGACGCGAAACTGCGCAGCAAGGCGGAGCTTCTCGACGCCCAAGATTTGATCATGCGCATTCATTGGGCGATTCGCGATGCGCAATTGAATCACGGCGGCATCATTCCCGACGATCTCGATTGGTCGCGCGATTACAACGCCGTCGCTGTCACCCGCAGCGCCGCCGTGGGTGTCGTCGAGCAAAGGCACTACACGCTCAACTGGCTCGTCAATTTCTTGGATCCCACAGATTGGGATCACGTTGATACACCCACATAGCGATGGCGCGCACGCGGTTAGCGATTTTGTGACGCCCCCATACGCGGCACGCCTTATGAACCCTACACTTCCAGATCGATTCCGTGGCTGTCTCATCGGGCTGGCACTCGGCGACGCCCTCGGAGGTCTCTTTGAGGCTCAACCTGCCGACCATATTCGCAGTCGTATTCCCAGCGTGGCCCGTCTCATGAGCTACGGCGATGGCGAACTTTGGTATACCGACGACACTCAGATGGCAATCGCGGTTGCCGAGTGCCTCGCGGAGCATGGTGAAATCATCGAACACCATCTTTGCAAAGCGTTCGTCGACAATTACGTGCCTTCCCGAGGTTACGGTCGCGGAGCGCGCGCCATACTCGACGCGATGGAAGATGGGCGGGATTATCGAACAATTGCTGCGCAACATTTTTCGGGCGGATCGTTCGGAAATGGTGCTGCCATGCGCGTCGCCGCTGTCGGACTATTCTTTCGCGATGATCAACAAAGCGTGGCCAGTCAGGCGAGAATGTCCGCATTGCCGACGCACATCCATCCGCTGGGTATCGAAGGTGCTCAACTTTTGGCCCTTGCTGTTGCCTATGCATCCACCGCCGAGCAATTCAATCGCGACGCTTTCTTCGCCCATCTGTTGCAGCACTGCCAATCGGCCGAATTCCATCAGAAACTGGAACAAGCGTCAAAAGTCCAAGACGCCCACGAATTGATGACGCTTGGCAATGGGATCGAGGCGTTAGAGTCGGTGCCGACGGCCATCGCCAGTTTCGCGTTAGCACCACATTCGTACGCAGATACGATCGGGAATGTCATCTTCCTCGGCGGCGATACGGATACTTTGGCCGCGATGGCGGGTGCCATTTCCGGTGCGTTTCTCGGCCTCGCCGCCATTCCGACGGACTTAATCGATCGCCTTGAAACCTCACCCAAGGGCGGAGCGTACATCGTTGAACTTGCGGATCGCCTCCTGAGGACCTACATGAATCACCACACGGCCAAGGCAATGAATGGCATGGAACCCGGCGATGAACTCAAGGAAAAGTGATCAAATCAAATCAAATGGACCTCGACACCTACCTCCAATCATCCTCTGTACGGGATCAATCCTATGCTGCAATCGTGTTGCGGGCGGAGGGTGCTGACGGTGCCGAACACCTCCACGCTCTGCTGCAAAAGTGCCAGGCAATCGACCAGACGAAAGAGCTTGATCGATTTGAAGAATCGCTACTTGCGTTCGGCGCGATGACGATGGGTGACATGATTGGATCGATTGGCTTTGACGCTCATGATTTACTTCATACTTCGATCGCCAAGTGGCTCGTTCGATCTACGTCGTCACCAAATCTCGCTGTGGCTGCTGGCGCCATTTGCAGCTTGGGAAATCTGGCGGCGCGAGCGGCAGAGGTTACTGAGTGTCTTGGCAAGCTTGTCGATGCGGACCGTCGGAGTACGAAGACGAACACGTTTCGCTACGGGCCATTGCCTTGCGCAATTTGCGTCGGATCGACTCCGGCTTGGCAGCGAAATTCGTTGACGCCCCCGCCTTGGAAGAATATGCTTGCGCAATTGAGAACTGGCTGAGTGATGGTGCCTCTCTGTCGGTCGCAACTCGACGCGAACTGCAAGACGAACTCGAATGGATAACGGCAATCAAGAATCGACGAACCAAGCCATGAACGCCGATCGCCGGTTTCGCGAAAGGTGTTAAGCGATCGAACTAGCTGCAACAACCCATGAATCAAGCCGCCTTAGAAACGTTCAGCACGCTCGGTGTCGGTTTGCTTCTTGTCATCCTTAGAATCATGCAGCGCGCGGATTTCTTTCGTTGACCGACAAAGTAGTGTGACCTGCAACGAGGCTGAAACATCCTATAAACAAGTTATTTGGCTAAGATACTTCTGTGAATAGCTTATGACCGCTTACGCCTGTATCCTCTGCGAAGAACGCCACGGTCGCATGACCTCGCTTAGCATCAGTGGGTGCATCTACTTCGATTGTGACATCCCGACAAACAAAGACGGGTCGTATGGTTGCCCACAATGTGCCATTAACTGTTGTGCATTGTGCGCCAACGAACTCGACGGCATCTGCCCATGTGGCGGTGAATTCGTCGGCGGCGTCTGGTATGAATATAATGGGGATGGTCGTCTTCCGGACGAAATCACCCAACACACCACGCTCGCACAACGACTGTCGGCGCTTGATGAATTGCGGTCATCCCGGCGCATGATCCGCGCAGAACACAAGAATTACGCGCGCTTGATTGAACTGTGTGACGAGTTCGCCCTGAAACACGATACTGACGTTCAAGACAACCCCGGCTATCATTTGCTCGTAGAATTCAACCGTACGGGCGGGCTTTCACCAATAGACGCATGGGGGTTCATCTACAATTACGCAGTTCCCAGCAATGTCAACCAAATGCTGGCTCAACTTGATGATCGTTGCATCGAATGCATCGAGCAGTCCTTGTCATCTTACCCGATCGATGACGATGGATGGCAAAAACTTGAACAAGAATACGACGATCCCAAATACCATCCTGCGGACATTGTCCCCCATCGTTCGGCAAGTGAAATGGTCGAACGTGACCGCAGGCTTGCTACCATCGTCCGCAATGCATTGGTCAATCGAAAAGCCAAATAACAGAAATGTGAACAGGAGGTCTAGGCGCAGTCGGTCCTGAAGTCAAACTCTGCTCCTCGCCCCTCGTTACCTTTGACGTTCCGCCACACAAGGCCCATCCTAGCTAGCCGTTCAATCCGGAAAGGCTCCTACCGGTTGGCAACGATCTTGCAAAAGTGACGATTAGAGTGCGAAGCGAAGCACGCGACGTAAGTAAAGATGCTGATTGAAGTACCAGAGGCGGGAGTCGAACCCGCACGCCCGTGAGGACACAGGATTTTGAATCTGATACGAGTCTACACAAGCCGATCCAACGGCACAAATGCTCGAGAAAACAAGACCTGTCACCGCTAGTTACGCGCCGATCTGTAGGCCTGTGTTTCAGATTCCTGTAGCAAAAATGTAGCACTCGTGCGATGGTTAGCTGTTACCGCAATGGCTCTATAAATCCAGTGCCAAGCTACAGTCGAAGGCGGTTGAAACTTCAGTATTGGCACCTTAGCGATCGGCTAATCGGACTCGATGTGTAGCAGAGCGTAGTTTGCGGGTCGACTGCACTCACGAATCTTATCAAGACTACTTGAGCGATGGGGAGACCCTCGCGACGATCTTCGCCACGGTCCCAGCACTCCACGGCTTCCCGGTGCGGCTGCATCGTCCAAGTTGGTTTAGGCGGTCCGCAATCGCTTGATACGAAAGCCGCGGAATAGTCGCGCTGCGCGACTTACGCCTAAGTTGGCGGATGATTCTGAGAGTCTCTCTTTCCTCTTCGGTCGCACCAAATGGTTGGCGTCCTCTGCGTCGCTGATTGAGGCGCTCGGTGTTCCGCTTTC
>JBGSHH010000215.1:0-19811 GCA_041752355.1 Pirellulaceae bacterium
AGCGGCCCGAGATTATTGCTGTGACCAAGTGTGAACTCCCTGGCGCCGCAGAGATTCGCGAGCAGTTGGCGGCCGACACGGGTCGCGAAGTGTTCCTGATTTCCGCCGTCACCGGTCAAGGATTGAATCAGCTCGTAACGCGCATCGCGGAAGTGCTCAAGCCAGGAAAGGATTCGTGAGCATCGTGCGAGTCGGCTACAATTTGGTGATCAAGGCACTGAAATGACCATGAACAGACATGCCCGATCATTTTCACGCCGTTCGTTTCTGGCGCAAGCAGGAGCAACTCTCCTAGTGGCGAGCGGTTCTAATGTCGCCTTGGCGCAAGAACCGAAGAAGCAAACACTGCGGGTCATCGCCTACAACGTGTATGAATGCACTGGCTGGCCGAAGGACCGAGCACTCGGCAAGAAGGCGACTGCCTTGGGGCAAATGCCAGAGCGGTTCGCCAATGAGTTGGCCCTCTACGAGCCCGACATTATCAACTTCTCTGAGTCGCCGAGCGAGGAAGTGGTCAAGCAAATCGCCAAGCGACTGGGGATGCATTACGTGCGCTTTCCCAGTGGCGGCAAATGGCCGGGTACGCTGCTAAGCCGATTCGAAATTGTTGAGCCGAAGAACGCTCCGGTTGTCGGCGACGAACGTCCGCCAGACTTGTTCACTCGGCACTGGGGACAAGCGATGATCAAGCTGCCCAGTGGCGAACATTTAATCGTCCACTCGGCGCACCTGCATCCCAGTCAAGCACCGGACACTCGACTAAGGGAGATCCCGGCGATGTTGGCGTCGATGAAAGCCGACTTGAATGCGGGTCGCTCCATGCTGCTGATTGGCGATCTTAATCACACGCCTGACACCAAAGAGTATAAGCTCTGGATTGATGCGGGTTGGACGGATACATTCGCCAAGGTAGGCGAAGGGAAAGGCGTTACGTTCATGGCCGATGACCTGGATCGGCGAATCGATTATGTAATGGCCACCGGGCCGATCGCGAAGCAGGTCACTACGTCGAGGCCGCTGCTCGAAGGTGCCTTCCGAGTGAACCGTGACGATCCACAGTCATTTGCCTTGAGCGACCACTTACCGCAATTGGCAGTGTTTGAGTGCGGAACATAAGCTTCCGCGATGATTGTTCGCCAATCACAAGCGTTCGCCACCAACGTCCACGAGAAGCCAACAACTTTCACTTTGCGCTTCCAATGCCACTCCTCGCAGTCGATATCGGTAACACGTCGATCAAGCTCGGCTGGTTTGCGAATGACGCGGCCGACGCCTGGCCGCAACCTGAGCGCACGCTAACGATCTCGACGCGCGATGTGGCGTCGTGGCAAGTACTGGAACAATTGCCACCAGAAATAGCGGCGTGGTATGTCGGCAGCGTGCAGCGCGAAGCGGAAGCAAAACTCGCGCGCTGGGTGGAACATCATCGCCCTGGCGATACGTACCGCAAACTTGCCAATGCGGAGTTGCCGATCCGGATTGAAGTGGATTTTCCTGATCGGGTCGGCACCGATCGATTGTTGGCAGCGGTCGCCGTGAACGCGTTGCGCGATGCAAAACGTCCGGCGATTGTGATCGATGCCGGTTCGGCGGTGACGGTCGATCTCGTATCGGCAGATGGCGCGTTCCAAGGGGGCGTGATCTGGCCAGGACGCGCGATGATGGCGCAAGTTCTCGCAGGCAATACGGATGCGTTGCCGTTGATTACTGCGCCGCTGGAAGATGGCCCGCCGGCGATCGTTGGTAAGTCGACGGACAAAGCGATCAAGAGTGGTTTGTTCTGGGGAAACGTAGGCGCGGTCCGGGAGTTCGTTGCTCAAATGCGCAACCAATTGCCGCAACCGCCCCAAGTGTTTGTGACCGGCGGCGATGCCAAACGCTTAGCCCGCTATGCCTGTGACGAAGCGGTGCAAGTGAGCGATCTCGTGTTGGCTGGTATCGTGCTGTCCGCGAAGGCCTTGGCGAAATGACGCAGAAAGTCATCGGCAACGCGAGTTTATTGACGCCCTGCGGGCGCGGCGCGGTCGCTACGATTGCGGTGCGCGGCGCAGGTGTCGCGCAGCATGTTAGTCCGCTATTTCGTTCGCAGTCGCAGTACGGACTGGCCGACGCGCCGCTAGGACGAACGCTGTTTGGTCGTTGGCAAGCCAGCGATGACGACGCTGGCGAGGAGTTAGTCGTCTGTCGGACCGCTGAGCAGGAACTCGAGATTCATTGCCATGGCGGATCGGCAGCGGTGCAGGCGATCATGCGGCGTCTCGCGGAGATCGGCTATTGCGAAACGAGTTGGCAAGCGTCGCGTTCCAGGTTAGAGGCCATGCTGGCGGAAGCACTCACGACGCGGACCGCGGCGATCTTGCTCGATCAGTATCGAGGGGCGCTGACGAAGGAAGTGAATGCGCTAGCCAATGCGATCGAAGCCGGAACGGAGGGAGACAGCGCCGCAAGATTGCAAGTGTTGCTTTCGCGGGCACCGATTGGTTTGCATCTCACGCAACCATTTCGCGTGGTACTTGTAGGCGAACCCAATGTCGGCAAGAGCAGTCTGGTCAACACGCTACTGGGCTTTGAGCGGTCGATCGTGTTCGACCAACCGGGAACGACGCGCGATGTGGTGACGGCACTGACGGCATTCGATGGCTGGCCTGTGGAATTAAGCGATACGGCCGGTCTGCGAACTTCCTTTGATCGCATCGAAGTAGCCGGCATTGCCAAGGCGCAAGCACAACTGGCCAGGGCCGACTTAATCGTTTGGGTGCGCGACACAGGCAGCGACTCACCGCCGGAAGTGCTCACGCCGCAGCAATCCGCCGCTGCGCTGCACGTCCTTAATAAATGCGATCTGCTTTCGCCTTCAAGCATCACGCACGTTACTTCCGCAGCGCTACTCGTCAGCGCCAAAACAGGCCAAGGCATTGCGCAATTGCAGTCCGCCATCGCCGCGCGACTGTGTCCTGACGAGCCGCAGCCTGGCGCTGCCGTCCCTTATTTGCAGGAGCAAGTTGAACAACTGACAGCCGCTTTGCTGGCCCTACAAGAAGCCGAAACAGCGCAAGCCATTCAGCTACTACGCAGCCTCTAGGGGCACCAGCTATTTGCCTTCGATGAACACGTCCATTTGCTGGCCGACATAGACGGGCTGGTCACTTTTATCGAGCGAGTACAGCACTTGCAGCACGCGGGTATCGACACGCTCGGTGTTATCGCCTGTCAGGGATTTCTTGGGGATGACATAGGGATCGATGCGAACGAACGTGAGCGGAAACTGGACTTTCGGATCGCCGCGCATCTTGGCGACCGCTTTGGCCTGAGGATCAAAACGAGGAATGTCGTATTCATCGATATCGACGCGCACGTGTAGCAGATCGACATTGCCCAGCACAATCAATGCTTGCGACGGCGGCGAACCAACCACTTCGCCTGGGCGAACGTTGACTTGCAGGACTTTGTATTCCTTCACACCTTGCGTTTGGGGCGCGCGGACTTGCAATCGTTCGGCATCAATTTTGACTTTATCGAGTTCCGCCTGCATTTGGGCGACATTGGCGTCGGCAACGTTAACATCCTCGCGCCACGCACCTGCCAGGAGCAATTCGTGTTGCGACTCCAATTGATTTTGAATCGCCTTGGCCATCAACAATCCTTGCCGTGCTTGCACCATTTCCTGTTCGGAGATCGCGCGCTCGGTCACGAGACGTTCGTTGCGGTCAAACAGGTCTTGCGCCTGTGCCACGCGAGCGCGGGCTTCGTTGACTTTGAATTCGCTGGGCTTGATTTCCTCCGTGCGGGGCATGTTTTCGAGTCGTTGGAGCGAGGCTCTCGCGGCAGCTACCATCGACTCGCGAACCTGAATCTCCGCTTGTTGTGCGCGGTCATCGATTTTGAACAGCACATCGCCAGGACGTACGACATCGCCGACTTTCACATCGACATGCGTCACCAGTCCCGGCACCGCCGCACCGATGGCGATGTTCTCGGTGCGGGCTTCCGTGATGCCGGAGCCCGCGACGGTCTTCTCAAACGGGGCCTTTGCGGGAGCAATGAACGGCGGCTTGGGAGGTTTCTCTTGTTGCGCGTTAACGACGCGGTAAATCGCGAACGCCAGCGCCGCGACAGCGACGACTGGTACCAACACTTTATGCAGATTGTCGAGGATGCGATTTAACATGGCGGACACTTGAAAGGGAAAGTTAGGGAGTTATGTCTTGCGTCGATTGCGACTTGAGTTGCGGCCACGTGCTGCTGCCGGGGTCGCCTGGCTGCCAGGGGATTTGCGTTTTAATTCCATCGATTCGTCCATCGCTCATGTGAATGATGCGATGTCCGAACTTGAACACGCGGTTGTCGTGCGTCACCACGATCACCGCGCGGTCGGGCTCCACGGCGACTTCGCGCAAGAGTTGCATCACTGTTTGACCTGAGTGCGCATCGAGCGCCGCAGTTGGTTCGTCGCATACCAGCAAACGTGGTTCATGCACGAGCGCGCGGGCGATCGCGACGCGTTGTTGTTGACCGCCTGAGAGTTCCGACGGAAACGCCTGCTTTTTGTCCGCCAGGCCGACACGCTCCAGCATCTCGCTGGCTTTTTTAACTGCCAGACGACGGTTCATGCGCGCCACAATCAACGGCACGGCGGCGTTTTCGGCAGCATTCAGCGAAGGGAGCAAGTTGTATTGCTGAAACACGAAGCCGATGTTGTCGCCGCGAAATCGAATCAGTTTGCTGTTGCTGACTTTGTGGAGCGGTGTGTCAAAAACCTCCACTTCGCCAGCGGTTGGTTTTAAGAGACCGGCGATGATGGAGATCAATGTTGTTTTGCCGCAACCGCTTTCGCCTACCAGCAGTGTCATTTCGCCGGCCGGCACTTCGAGATCGACACCACATAGCGCCTGCACCTTGGCATCGCCGCGACCGAATTCTTTAGTGATGCCACGGCAATGCACGGCCAGTTTGCGCTGGGCATCAACGGGGGCAGGTTGTTCGAGTGTCATAGTCATCGCACGCTCATTTAAAAACGATGGCCGGTTCGAGGACGATCACGCGACGAATGCTTAGCAAACTGGCCAGCATGGCGATTAAGATTACCGCCGCGGCGACAATCATCAGAATGTGCCATGTCATGTAAAATGCGGGCGGAATGCCTTTGGTCATATAGCCCATGAAAACACCAAAGCCCGCCGCGCCACCAACGCCTAAACAGTAGCCAAAGGTTGCCACGATGAACGATTGCAACAGAATCATGCCGACAATCCGCCAGTTGCTCACGCCCATTGCCTTGAGAGAGCCGAACTGCTTAAGGTTCTCGATGGTGAACATATAGAACGTCTGCCCGGCGATGGCCGCTCCGACCACAAAACCCAGCGCCACGGTGATGCCGAAGTTGATCGGAATGCCCGTGCGGCGCATGTAGTAATCGATGGTCTTCCAAAAGAAGTCGTCGCGGTGCAATGCTTGCAAACCGGTTTGCTCGTGAATGCGGCGACAGACCTCATCAGCGGAAAAACTAGGTTTCGATTGTGCCAGAACGAACGACATCACCTTGCGTTCGCGCGGCGCGAAGGCGAGTGCCTGACTATAGCGGGCGTAGACAACGGGAAAGGTTTGAAAGGTCGGCGATGACTTGCAAAGTCCGACAATTACGGCGCGATGATCGTTCATTTCCAGCACTTTGCCAGCCGTAAAGGGCGTATCGGGCCACAAGTATTGCCAACCGGATTCGTCCATCATGATGGCATCTGGAGCGCGCAGATCCGCCAGCGAACCATGCGTGATCTCTTGCGGCGCGCCCACGAATGTCGCATCGTCGATGCCGAGCAATATCACCTGCTGAAAGTTGCCATCGTCGAGTTTCGCCCTGGCGAGATTCTTGAAGAACCGCACCGCCCAATCAACGCCTTCCACGCCGCGCACGCGTTGAAGTTCGTTGTCTGACATCGGCTTGAGGTCGTCGATGAACTGCACGTTGTTATCCATCACCCAAATATCGAAGCCTTGCACGTCGCGGATTTGACTGGTTGTATTGCGCATCAAGCCGACGAAAATCGACATCTGCTGCGCCATAAGCAGCGCCGCGAAGGCGATGCCGAACAAGATGCCAAAATACTTGCTCCGGTCGCCAGTCAACATTTTCCAGGCGATCCAACTCATCGGAGCGACTCCTGTGGTAAATGGCGACCGAATGCCGCCAATGTAAATTTGGCGATATGCTCCGCCACGACCTCCACCGTCATTTGGCTATATTGTTGTTCGCCGACCAGCTCGCGCGCCACCGGTTCTTGCACGCGATAGAACAGACATTGCCCGACTACGCTGAAAGCCATCATTTGCAGTTCCATGAGCGGCGTGTCGCGCGGCGCGAGTTCCGTGACGATGCTTTGCAACACCATGGCCATCGGACGGATGTATTGATTGGTGATCGCTTTGCAGGCTTCCGTCGGTTCGGCCAACTCGCGCATCATGAGCTTGGCGTTCCAAGCGGGACGATTGGGATCGAGCAAGTGCCGCAACATGCCATGCACGAAGTCGCGCAGCTTTTGCTCTGGCGGCGTTCCTTCCGACCAGGCCGGAGGAGGCTCGTTGAAACGACAGGCGTGAGCGTGCTTGACTGCTTCGACATACAGCCCCATCTTGTCGCCGAAGTAGTAGTTCACCGCCGCCACATTCGCGCCAGCTGTGCTGCAGATGTCACGAACGGTGGCCGCTCGAAAGCCTTTGTCGGCGAAGATTTCACCGGCGGTTTCAAGTAGCCGGGTGCGGACGTCTTCGGGGGGAGCATTCATGATCAGTTCTTGGCCTACGGGAGAGTTAAAACAAACATTTGTTTCAAACAACTCTACGGGTCAAACATTTGTTTGACAAGTGGAACCGAGGACTTTACCGTGCTGGCCTGTGAGATTGGTGGGATAAGTCCGGCGAGGACGCCTCCCAAGAGTGGTTTGGAAGTCCCCGTTTATAGCGTAACACTCGAGTGGACAATCGCTTAGCGAATCTTTATGCCACGTGAAAGCTCGCTACTGCGCCGCCGGGGAATGCGATTGGCGCACGTTAATGCGCTGATTTGGTCGCTTGGAAATGGCCTGGCAACGACGACGCTCATCACCTATCTGGCGGCGGAATATGGAGCGCGAGGAGTGCTGGTTAGCCTGATACTGGCGGCACCCACGGTGGTTGGTCTGCTTCGTCAAACGACGCCGCAACTCATCGCCTGGTATGGAAGTCGTAAAGAATTCTGCATTGCCGCGTATGGCACAAGCGCAGGGCTGTTGTACTTGTTGCCGCTCGTTTCTGCCCCTGACGTTCTACCAAGCAGGTCGTGGTCATTGCTGGTGTTGATTTCACTCTGGTGTGGCTATCAGGCGGCGGAGTATTTCGGCACCGTAGCGCTCTGGTCCTGGCTGGGTGATCTTGTGCCGGTTCGAATCCGAGGCCGATTTCTCGGCTACCGCGAGAGTTGGCTCAGCGCGGGGCGATTGGTCGGAATGCTTGTCAGTGGTGGACTCGCGCTGCTCTGGCCCTGGTTTTTTCCGCGCGCGATGCTGTGGGTGCCGTATGCTGGCTGCGCGCTCGCGGGGGCGCTCGTGATGGGGGCGGCAATCTTGTCGCTGTTGGCGATGCCAGCGCTGGAAAACTCCACTCCGATCAGCGCAAGTGCATCGCAATCGGCCTGGTGGCAGCGTTGGCTCGCAATCTGGCGCGATCGAAATCTTCGCCTTCTCGTGGCCTATGGCTGTTGGCTTGGCGCGGTGAATGGCCTGCTGCAGTCAAGCCAATTCTTCTACGGCCGCAACGTACTAAGCCTGAGTTTGCTGGCCGTCTTGGCATTGCGGAGCGAAACGGAAGTTGGCCAAACACTGATGAGTCCGTGGGTGGGTAAGCTGATCGATCGCGTTGGCAACCGGCGCGTGATGTTTGTTTCGCAACTGCTTGTCGCCACCGCGATGCTGTTTTATCTCTGGGCGACGCGCGAAACTTGGTGGATCATCATCGGGGCTTGGACGATGTTCATTGCTTACGCAGGGCTGAACATTGGCATCCCCAATCTGCTCCTAAAGCTTTCGCCCCAGGGCCAAGGCAAGAACCAAGCGATCGCCAGTTATTACGCCTGGGCGGGACTCGCTTATGGCCTAGGCAGTTTGGCGGGCGGTCAATGTTTTGACCGGGTGGCTAGTTGGCATTGGTCGATAACCTGGGGCGTCTGGCGATTCGATCACTTCGCGCTGTTCTTTGTCGTGGGCTTGGTTCTGCGAGCCTTGGGGGCGGTTTGGATCTCGCTAATTCCAGCTCACCGCAAATGAGTTAGCTTTGACAGCTTTTGCAATCACGGATCGCCAGCAGTATCATGTAGGAAATTCCCACCTCACCAGGCACTGGTCTCCTCGTGCTCACCAAACGCTACCACCTTGTTTCCATCGGCCTGCTCTGGCTATTGCTATTGAGTGCGGGCGATGCCTTCGCCGACGATCCCGCGAGCGAGGAGTTTTTCGAGAAACGTGTTCGGCCTGTGCTGGCCGGTACCTGTTTCCGTTGCCACGGAGGACAAAAGACAGGTGGTGAACTGCGCGTGGATTCGCGTGAGGCGCTCGTCCGAGGAGGTGAAAGTGGCGCGGCGATCGATCTGACGAAGCCCAAACAAAGTTTGCTCTTGGCCGCAATTCGGCGCGAGGACAATGTCTCGGCCATGCCGCCCGATAAGCCGCTGGCCGCTTCAGCGGTTGCCGATCTCACTGCTTGGATTACGGCCGGCGCACCTTGGCCAAAGGATTATCAGAAATTCGATGCCGCCCCCCACTGGGCATTTCAACCGTTGAGAAGAGTATTGCCGCCCTCGGTGCAAGACGCCTCTTGGCCGCGGACGAGTATCGATCCCTTCATTCTTGCGCCCCTGGAAGCAGTCGGACGCAAGCCTGCCCTGGCGGCTGATCGTCGAACGCTCCTTCGCCGTGTGACATACGATCTCACAGGCTTGCCACCTACGGCAGAAGAAGTCGCCGCGTTTGAGCAAGATCGCTCGCCGCGCGCGTATGCAGCGGTGGTCGAACGTTTGCTGGATTCGCCCGCCTACGGCGAAGATTGGGGCCGCCATTGGCTGGATGTCGTGCGTTACGCCGATACCGCAGGCGAGAACAGCGATCATCCTTTGCCCCACGCTTGGAAATATCGCAACTGGGTGATCGAGGCCTTTAATCGTGATTTGCCGTATGACCAGTTCCTGCGCGAGCAGATTGCCGGTGACCTACTGGCCGCGGAAGGCCCGCCGGAGTTGGCCGCCGATCGTATCATCGCCACCGGCTACTTGGCGATCGCGCGGCGCTTTGGTCACGATATCGATAAAGACATGCATCTCACGCTGGAAGACACGCTTGATACGCTTGGCAAATCGGTATTGGGGTTGTCGATTGGATGCTGCCGTTGTCATGATCACAAATTCGACGCGCTGTCGGTGGAAGACTATTACGGATTGTACGGAATTTTTGAAAGCACCAAGTTCGCGTTCCCTGGTTGCGAACCGCAACAGCAGCCGCGCGATCTCGTCCCGCTACCGCTCTCCACCGAGGCTAGCGCGACAGCCCAACGTATCGACGCTCAACTGTTGGTGATCGATGCCGAAATCAATCGCCTGAGCCAATCGCAAGTAAGCGCAGCCAAGCAATTGTCCGACGCGTCAGCGCTTGCCAAAGCCGTCCTCGCGGAAGGCCAAATCGACGATGCAAAGGAAGCGTCACTAACGGCCGTCGATCCAGCTGGGCTGGCGAAGATCGCCGTCAAACAAGGTGAAGTGTTGCAGTTGGTGATCGAGCCGCGTGGCAATCACGGCGCGGATAGTACTTTGGTCGAACTCGAAATCGTCGAACTCACAGGCGACAAACGCGTGTGGAGTGTCGCCGATCTGTTGGATGATCTGACCACGGGCAATCCCCATGCTGATACCCATGGCAACGCCGCCGTGTGGTGCTTTCTCGACCTGCAGGGTGGCACGCGACTATTGCCGGAAAGTTTGACGGAGATCAGCGGCAAGTCGGAGCTGCATGCATGGCGCAATGGCGATACGCCTTCGGTGTTTGTCAATCGTGCGACTTCGCCGGTGAGCGTTTGGACGGCGTTGCCACCACGGAAATTCTTCGTGCACCCCGGCCCGCAAGGTCCAGTCGCCGTGGCCTGGGTGAGCCCCGTCGACGCTACAGTGTCGATTCGTGGTCGCATTGCTGATGCTCATCCAGGCGGTCCCGATGGCGTCGCCTGGCGGTTGGAGCATTTGCCGAGCGCCGCTGTGGGCAAGGCGTTGGTCGACCTCGGTGGCCAGCGCGAGAAACTTACGACCGTCTCGCGCCAGAAAGCGGGCCTCCTCGCCCAGCGACCCGCGACGCCTGTCGCGTATGCCGTCAGTGAAGGTACACCGCATCACGCCCGTATTCAGAAACGCGGCGAGCCAACGGATCTCGGTGCCGAAACGCCGCGTAAGTTTCTGGATGCACTGGGAGGCGACAAACTGCCTGACAACGCGGGGAGTGGTCGCTTGGAACTGGCGAATTGGCTTACCGCCCAATCCAATCCACTCACGCCGCGCGTGATTGTGAATCGCGTCTGGCAACAACATTTTGGACGCGGTCTAGTGACGACTCCTAACGACTTTGGCACGCGCGGAACATCGCCGACGCATCCCGAACTGCTCGACTTCCTCGCCTCCGAGTTGGTGAAGAATGGCTGGAGTCTGAAGTCGCTACATCGTCAGATCGTGCTGAGCGCGACCTACCAACAGTCCACCGGTGATCAGGCTACCACTGCGTTGTATGGCGCCTTTCAGCGCCGCCGACTCAGCGCTGAGGAACTGCGCGATACGCTGCTAATTGCTGGCGAGTCTCTCGATCGCACGCCGGGTGGAGCTCATCCATTTCCGGCGGAATCGACCTGGTCGTTCACGCAGCATGGGCCGTTTGCCGCCGAGTACGAGACGAATCGGCGGAGCGTCTATGTCATGCAGAAGCGCAATCGTCGCTTGCGGTTTTTCACGCTGTTTGATGGTGCCGATCCTAACTCTAGCACACCGCAGCGCGACGTCACGACCGTGCCGACGCAAGCCCTCTACTTCCTGAACGATCCGCTGGTCCACGCGCAGGCCGCAAAACTCGCAGCACGCGCCATGGCCAGTGGCGACAACGATCGTGATCGCTTGAATAAGGTCTATGGCCTGTTGCTGGGTCGGCCAGCTACTGACGACGAACAACAAGACGCGAAGACATTCTTCGACGAGTATGCCCTCGTGTTGGCCGATCGCCCCGCAGCGGAACACCCGGCACTGATGTGGCAAGCGTATGCGCGCGTCTTACTATCTTCGAGTGAGGTGCTGCATGTCGATTAGAGCAACGAACCCGATCCCTCGTCGCCAGGTCTTGCGCTCGTTCGTCGCTGGCTCGCTGCTAATGCCTGGCATCCTCGGCGAACTGTTGGCGGATGAAGCCCCGTCCCAGAGTCCCGACGATCCGCTGGCACCACGACCGCCACATTTTCGCACGAGAGCAAAGAACGTCATCTTCTTGTTCATGACCGGCGGCGTGTCGCATGTCGATACGTTTGATCCCAAGCCGAAACTGGCGGAGGATGTCGGCAAGGAAGTGAAGCTTGATCATCCCGAGATCAAAAATCGCCCAGGCTACGAACGGATCTTCCTCAAGCGACCGCAGTGGGAGTTTGCCCAGCATGGTGAATGTGGCACCGAGGTGAGCGCGCTGTTTCCGAATGTGGCGACATGCGTCGACGACATGGCAGTGATTCGTTCGCTGCACACCGATCATTCCAATCACTACAACGCCACGCTCGGCATGCACACTGGTTCTTTCGCGTTCGCCAGGCCGAGTCTAGGCTCCTGGCTGAGCTATGGGCTGGGCACGGAGAATCGCAATTTGCCATCATTCGTGGTGATCGCGCCGGCGCAGACTTATGCTGGTTCGCAGGTCTATTCCAGCGATTTTCTGCCAGGCGCGCATCAGGGGACGCTCGTCGTCCCCGGCGCGGACCCGGTGGCCAATATCGCGCCGCGCATCCCTGCCGATCGTCAGGCGATTGAACTAGCCGCCCTCGCCAAGCTCAATCAACGCCATTTGCAACAGAGCAACCAAGATCCGCTGTTGGCAGCGCGGCTGAAGTCTTTTGAAACGGCATTTGGCATGCAAATGGCCGTGCCGGAGGCGTTCGATTTCGGGAAAGAAACCGATGCCACGCTCGATTTGTATGGCCTGCCGCGGGGCAGCACGCAGGGCTTCGGTTGGCAGTGTCTGGCGGCTCGCCGATTGATCGAGCGCGGTGTACGGTTTGTGGAGTTGATCGATACTGGTTCCTCAGGCAATTGGGATTCCCACGGCGACATGATGGACCATGCTCGCCTGGCCAAGAATGTCGATCGACCGATCGCTGGCTTGCTCAAGGATCTCAAGTCGCGCGGGATGTTGGAAGAAACGCTTGTGGTATGGACGACAGAATTTGGCCGGACGCCATTTAACAACACGGCGGACGCCAAGGGGCGCGAGCATCACAACTGGGCGTTTAGTTCCTGGCTGGCTGGTGCGGGCGTGAAGGGGGGCATCGTGCATGGCGAGACGGATGAGTACGGCGTGCGTGTGGTCAAGGACGGCGTGCATGTCCACGATTTCCACGCCACCATCTTGCACTTGATGGGCCTCGATCACAAACGCCTTACCTACCGCCACGGCGGTCGCGACTATCGCCTGACCGATGTCCACGGAAACGTAGTTCGTGACCTGTTGACTTGATGATTATCGGCACGAACCTAAATCACAAACCAAGTCAGTAGCACGGTCGCCACGACGACGACCATCAATCCGATGCAAAACATAAAGTCGAGCGCTGCGGCGAAGCCGCGCCAGACTTTACTCAGGCGGGTCCGCAGGCCAAAGAAACTCAGCATGGTGGTCGCCATGAAAATGAGCGCGCCACCTGCCAGGAGATCGTCGGCGATGACTTCCAGCTTTGTTAGTGACTTGACGATTCCGATCAAGCCAATCGCTGTCAGGCAGACCCCGACCATTGCGGAGGAAACCGAGAGCACGGTAATGAGGTGCGTGAAGTAGCGTTCATCGCTAACCACCCGCGAGTCTGGATGGGGCGCAGGAGACAGCGCCTCCGCCGGGCGATCGGTGCGCGAGATCACACGCTCGCGCTGTGTACTTGCTTCCGTGGATGGTTGGCGAGCGTCCATGATGCAATCGTAATCAAGGACCGTGGGCGTTACCACTCACAAACCGATAGCCAGCATCGCGGATGGTGAGAAAATATTCGGGATTGGCAGGATCTTTCTCAAATGTCTTCCGCAGTCGCCGGATGAACTGGTCAACCGCTCGGGTTTGTACATGCCCTGGCATGTCCCAGACTTCTTCCAGCAACTCTTGCCGGGGAATGACACGCCCCTCGTGCTGTACGAAGTAGTGCAGCAACTTCATTTCGAGCTGCGTCAGTCGCTGGGATGCGCCACGGACGGTCACTTCAAAGGTGGAGAAATTGATCTTCGCCTCACCGAACTCAAATATCTCTGGTCCGCTTAATTTCTGCAGCGTGGCTTCTCGTCGCGGGTAGTGGGCGATGAGATTGCGAACTCGGCTCAGCAATTCATCCAAATCAAACGGCTTGGAGAGATATTGATTTGCGCCCACATCGAAGCCTTGCTTGCGATCCTGGCTCAGCGTTTTGGCGCTGAGAATCAGTACCGGCCTGTCATAGCCATTGGCGCGTAGCGATTCACAAACCGCATAACCACTCATGCCAGGAAGCATCAGATCGAGTACTACCAGATCGACATCATCCGGGTGATCATCCATCAACGCCAGCGCCGTCGGTCCATCGCCCATCGTCGTGACGCGATAGCCTTCGTGTTCGAGGTTGTACTTGATGAGCACAGCCAAATGTCGTTCATCCTCGACGATCAAGATGTGCTTCTTGGTGGACATGCGGGCGTACTCTCTACTTTCTACTCTCGGCTGGCACCGGCGACGTCGTCTCTTCAATGATCTTCGCCCGCTCGCAAGCTTCCGCTGGCAGTGCGACCTCAAACACGGTGCCCGTCCCACCTTCCCGCTCGCGGACGCGTATTCTGCCGCGCAAGCGACTGGTGAGCGTGCGGACGATATACAATCCCAGGCCGGTCCCTGGCTTGGCACGTTCCAGTTCCAGACCCAAGCGTTCAAAGCGTCCAAATATTTTCCGCCGCTGCGGCAAGGGAATGCCGACGCCATTGTCGCTAATCTTTACATTCGCTTTGGACTTCCCCTCCAGGCGGAGCGTGATTTCGACCTCGGGCGGCGCGCCGCCATACTTGATGGCGTTATCGATGAGATTGCGAAAGACCATATCGATATCCACCCGTGGACCGCGCACGATGCAGGGCGTCAGATCGAAACGTACCGTCTCGACGGGGACACGATACCGCAAGCAGACATTGCGGGCACAATCTCGCAGTAATGCCGACAATTCCACTTCCTCAATGCCGCTTTCCGGCGGCAGTTTTTCCAGTCGCGCGGCATCGAGCAGATGATTGATCAACTCATCCAGGCGTTCCACATCCTCGAGCATATCCCGAAAGAATCCCTGCTGTTCCTCCGGCGACATCTGGTGGCGGTTGAGCGTTTGCAGGTATAACTTGAGCGAGGCAATCGGGGACTTGAGTTCGTGCGTGACGCTATCAATAAAATTCGATTGCCGCCGATTGAGATTAATTCCCTTGATCGACAGCGACAAGTACATCACGGTTCCGACCAGCACCAAGATCAACACCACCGAACCCGCCGACAACATCGTCCAGTACAACGCCCGCCGCTCGTAATCGGCGAAAGCGCCAGAAACCGCGAGCAGCACCCAGCCTACAATCAGCGCCACCAGCAGCACGATCATCACGACGCCGAGCGTGATCGGCCAGCGATAGTGGCGGCGAGGGAACATGGGTGAAACTCGTCAATCAGAGGCCGGGTATGGTTATAATTGAGCATAGTGGGAGTCGGCCGGGAAGGAAAGATAGTACGCTATCGATCACACTCCGCGCGATGCCACTAATCTCATTGCGAATTGGATTTATGGTAGTGCTATGAAGAATTCCGAACCCGCCATTGCGGTCGCCAATCTGAACAAGACCTACCGCCAAGGGTGGCTGGGGCGACGCTCGATTCGCGCGCTGCAGGATGTTTCGCTCTCGGTCGAGCGTGGCGAGATATTTGGACTGCTGGGGCCCAATGGGGCTGGCAAAACCACGTTCATCAAGATTTTGCTTGGCATCATTCGACGAACACGGGGTGATGCTTCGCTGCTCGGCGCGCCGGTTGGTTCGCGCCGTAGTCGATTCAAGATTGGCTACTTGCCGGAACATTTGCGGATGCCGCCGCATTTGAACGCCAATACGGCGCTCGATCTGTATGGCCAACTCAGCTTCCTCCCGTCCCGCGAAATCAAAGCCCGGCGCACTAAGTTGCTGGAAAGCGTCGGTCTCGCGGAACGCGCTCGCGATAGCATCAAGCGCTACTCCAAAGGCATGCTACAACGCCTCGGTCTGGCACAGGCTTTGATTCATGACCCCGAGTTGGTGTTCCTCGATGAGCCGACCGATGGACTCGACCCCGTGGGCCGTTCGCACGTTCGCAATGTGCTGAATGATCTCAAACGCCAAGGCAAAACGATTTTCCTCAATAGTCATATTTTGCAAGAAGTGGAACTTGTTTGCGATCGTGTAGCGATTCTCGATCGAGGTGAAGTGAAGTATCTCGGCTCGGTGAAAACGGTGATCGATCAGCCCACGACGGAGTTTCAATTGGAACTGGTTGGTGCCGAAGTGAATATTCGCGAAGCACTGAAGAACTTCACCATCGATGACCTGGCCTGGTCGCCGGAGATTTGTCGCGTGACACTACGCGTGCCCAATCAGTTCGACTTGGACTATGCCATTGATCAACTTCGCGTCGGCAATGTGAGCATTGTCGGTGTGACGCGTCGCCGCATCACGTTGGAAGATGCGTTTCTTAAAATCGTCAGCAACTCGCCGCCGGTGCTTTAAGCATGAGACCCTATTTCGCCATTGTGCAAGATTCCTTTCGCGAAGCGATCGGCTCGCCTGTGCTGTGGGTGCTGCTGGGGATGCTGACGCTATTTTTGGCGGTGTTGGCGCCCATCGGTGCGCGCGAACAGTTCAATACCAAACTCGATCTGCGTGATGTCAGTGATTGGCCGGAACTTGCTAATCGGATGAACGAGGCTGCGCAGGATTCGACGGATTCGCCAGGCAAACGCATTTGGCAGCGCCTTCCTGAGGGAGTTCGCGAACAGATGTTAGCGTTGAAAGCGCCGGAGCCTGGTGATTTCGGTTCCGCAGCTGAATTCGCCAAAACGCTCGCCGCCTTCGTGAACTCCATGAACGAGGTGATCGAGAAGCCTGACTTGTTCGATGCCGCCGCCTGGTCGCAAGTGCAACTCAACTCCGAAGCGAAAGAGTACATTGACCAAGGCGTTGCCACCTTGGAGCCGGCGGAACGTTCGCGTCTGCATCGCGTCGCGATTGAAAATGCCTTTAGTGACCTCGTTCGCGCGCGAACGAAGACATCCTTTATTTTCTCGTATGCAGTCTGGGATCTCGATCCCCCAGGTCCAATTCCGCTCAAGGAAGAGCGTTTCCACAAGGAATTGGCTGGCTGGATCGCGTGGCTTAGTGATTGGATTGTGGGCCTGGTGCTGGTGTTCGCGGCGATTTTGATTACCGCACCGATCATTCCCCGTATGTTCGATCAAGGGCAGTTGCACTTGTTGCTCAGCAAACCGGTATCCCGCTCGTTTCTGCTGCTGGCGCAATTCTTGGGAGGCTGCGCGTATGTGCTGCTGCTGACTTCCTACCTGATCGGCGGCTTGTGGCTGATACTGGGAACGAGACTGGGCTATTGGGACATCCAACTGCTCTGGATGATTCCTCTCTACGCCTTCATGTTCGCGCTCTACTACACCGTCTCCGCGGCAGCCGCGGTCGTGTGGCGGAGCACGTTGATGTGCATCATCGTCAGTATCTTGTTTTTTGTGACATGTTTCTCGTTGGGATTCGCGAAAGTTAGCCTGGAAGACACGTTCCTATTGCCGCAACGCGTGACGCGCATCTTGCCCACGGATGATTCCGTACTCACGGTCGACGAACGAGGGCTGGTGAGGGCCTGGAATGAAGAAAAGCAAGTCTGGGAACTTACGTTTCTGCCCAAACAATTCGAGGCAGCAGGGCCAGCGATCAACTACTTGCCAATTCAACTTCCTTCCGTCGGTCCCGTCTATATTCCGCAGCGCAAGGAGATTGTGGCCGTGCAGTTTCCGTTGGCGCAGCGAACGGGACCACTGAGTTTTGGACAACAGATTGCCGTGGTTGGCAAAGAGGCTAGCGATTGGAAGCACATGCCGGGAACGGCCGCACCGCTTGGCACCTTTGCGCTCTTTGCGGAGAAGGATGGTCGCGTCCTTGCTATCTCCAATCTCGGAGTGTACCGACTGGCCGCCGACCCGCTCCGCAAGGCTGAAGCAGCCAAAATCTTTGGCGTGACAATCCCCGGCCTGGGGAATGCATCGCCGTATGAGGAGGTTGGTCCTGTTGATGGCATTACGATTCGTTCGCCTGCCGCGGCCGCTTATCATGCCGCCAGTGGCACCTTGGCGATTTATACACCGGGACAGCTTTGGCTCTTGCGACGGGATGACGTTGGCGAGTATCAGATTTCCGCCGAACGTACATGGGAGTCGCCGGATAGCGAAGCCGCATTGCTGGCCTGTGACGCACAGCAAGTCGTGCTGGCGCATCAAGACGGACGGGTGCAATTGTTTACCACCACCAAGTTAGCGGACGCGGGGGAGTCTCTCCCCGAAGCCAATAGCAGTCCGCGATTTCTGCATGGCTCGCCCACAGGTGGGCATTTCGCACTCGTCTGTCAGAATGGGTCGCTCTGGACCTACAGCAGCGATTCCCAAGCCTGGTCGCGGCCGAATATCACGGGGCAGCGAGATATTTCCGGTGTCGCCTACAACCGCGCAGGCCAGTTGTTGGTTGCCGAACGCACTTCGCGTATCAGTGAATACGATCCGGACACGCTGAAGCGTGAAGATCGTTGGTCGCCGCAACTCGACTTCGTGCAACAGTCTTATTATTACGTCATTCGACCGCTGCATACGATCTTTCCCAAGCCAGGCGAACTCGGTAAAACGATGAAGTATCTGGTCACCGGCAAGGATACCATCGAGTTCGGGAACAATGGTGGCGAAGGCATCTCGGCGGCGCAGCGCAAGCTCAATCCCTGGGCTCCGGTCTGGAGCGGGATTGCGTTCATGGTGGTGGTGCTGGCGTTGACGTGTTTGTACTTTGAACGTCAGGAGTATTGAGGCGGCGCGAGGTTGCTATAATGGAACTTCGCCCGTCGCCACCACATTGCCTTAGTATCCATGTCGGCCAATAGCTACTTTGTTTCCGACCTGCACATGTTCTCGCGTCGCTCGCAGGCGGCGCGGTACCAGGATCAATTGCACGCCACCGCGCAAGACGCGCAAGTGTTCGTGTTGGGGGGCGACATCTTTGATTTTCGCTGGTCGACGCTGAAGTCGCCGGAAGCGACCGTGGATGCCGCCATCGCCTGGCTGGAAGCGTTGATCGGTCCGCATGCCCAATGCCAGTTTCATTTTGTGCTGGGCAATCACGATTGCAATCAGCGCTTCGTCAAGCGGCTCGACGCCTTGTCGGCGAGTTTGCCAAACTTGTCGTGGTACGACGACTACGTGCGCATCGGGCATAGCGTGTTTCTGCATGGTGATGTGGCGGACGCGAATATGACGTCGGCGATGCTGGCAATTCGTCGCCAAAAGTGGCATCACGACGAGAAACGCGGCCCCGTGAAGAACATGCTGTACGACCTGGTGGTCCATGCGCGCTTGCACAAACTCGCCGGGCAGATTGCCAATCCGCAATCACGCGTTGCGGCGCGCATTCAGGGCTACCTGGAGGATGTCGGCCAAAGTCCCAAGACCGGCTTGCGGCATGTCTATTTTGGACATACCCATGTCGCGATGAGCAACTTTCAATTTGGTGGACTTACGTTTCATAACGGCGGCGCGCCGATAAAAGGCCTCGAATTTCGGATTATCAAGACGGATACGCATGGCTGATCTGGTACTCAGGTTGGCTCTTGCTGTCTGTAGGTAATGAAAAAATATTAAAGATATATTGACAAAAAAATGCGCACGTGATAGAATTAGCCTTGCCGCGAGGTGTGCGCGACGGGCGATGACCGCGCTGTACAATTCGCCGGTGGGAACCCAGCGCCAGGAAGAATTGAGTGCCAGGTTGAATAGGGTGGCTCCCCAGAACAGGACTGTACACCAGCGCGGAAAAAAAGGCGCATTTTACAAGAGGACAAGCCTGTAAGAACCAAAATCGAGAATATTGCAAATCCATTCCAGCTATCGAGTTATGTGAATTTTTGTCCATTTTTTCGACTTGTCCTGGGCCTTGTAAAATTACCAGTGCTTACCACCCATTGGAGGCTGCACAGTGATGCGAAGAGCGGGATCGTCGCAGGCCGTTTGGATCGTTGCGAAAGGAGATTCCCAACGCATCATGCGCAGGGTAAAAGGTGCTTGGGAGAAACGCCAGGCTTCATGTGGAGCAGGAGGAGAACTTTATGTCCACGCCTGCCCACGAACATAACCGCCGCGCCTGGGATGAGATGGTCGATCAACGGCAGCGATTTACGCGTCCGGCGAAGGACGCACAATTCGTCGACCCGTTGTCGCAAGTCGATCCGCTCGGA
>JBGSHH010000216.1:0-3795 GCA_041752355.1 Pirellulaceae bacterium
GTTGGCGCTGGTCAGTTGCGTGGTCGCCGTCGCAACCTCAAAGCTCCAGCCAGGAAGGTCGTTAAAGTCGCCTACCTCGAAATCCGTAGCGTAAGGAAAGGCGCGCGGAACAGCAGGGCCAAAACGAAACGTGCCGTTATAGACATCACCCGTTTCCCCGGAGACAAAGTCATTGTCCTGGTTCATCCAATTCCCCGCTAAATCGCGCACATCAGGACCAATTTGATAGGTATAATTGCCTCGCACATTGCCCGCCAAGGCGATGGAGAAAGAGCGATTGTCGGCACTAAAAACCGGCTCGCCGACGAGCGCCGCAGGCCGGTGGGGCCAGTGACGACAATGTCGGAGGCGGTGAAAGTCGTCGGATCGATTTCTTCGTTGAACGTGACGGAGAACGTGTTCGTCGCCGAGGAGGGGAGCGCCGATTGCACGCGCGGCCCGAAGACATCGGCGATGCTCAAGCGAATGTCGTCCAGTGTCAGTTCTTGCGAGGCTGTGGTACCGCTATGCGCCAGCTTCAAGTAGACGTCGCTATCCAGCACGACGTTGGCGTTAGCTAGTAGCGCGTCAAAATCAAACCCATACTGCCAATATTGACCGAGCGCTGGAGGCGTGATCGAGCCGTCGGTGATGGTCGTGTAGGTCGTGCCGTTGCCACTCACTTGCACCGTCAACGCGGAAGACGATTGCAAGCTTTGCAGCCAAAAGTCGAGGGCGAGATTCGTGGCTCCAATCTGATTACTGAGATCAAACTTCAAAACCAGTTCCTGCGTCCCGCTGGAAGTTTGGTCGAACTTGAGATGGTAGCCATCACGCGGCGAGTTGGCGCTAACGACATCAATGAATCCCGTGCCGGTCGTACCAAAGTTGAGCAATGACAACAATTCCACGCTGCCAGCTTCGAAACTCTCGTAATAAGGAAACGACAACGGGGCCGCAGAAACCAATTTGAAACTGCCGATGTACTGATCACCCGTTAGTTCGCCCGATAGCGGATCATTGTCTTGATTCATCCCATTGCCGGCCAGATCTCGCACGTCCGGCCCAACACGTATCGCATAACTCCCTTGGAGCGAACCGTTGGCTTCGTAAAGAAAGCTAACATTGTCGGGACTGGGGACTGGTTCGTTGGTCAAAATCAGCGGATAGCCGGTCGGGCCCGTGACGGTGATATCCGACAGCGAAAGGGTTGCGCGATCGATGGGCTCATCGAAAACAACGACGAAGTAGCGGGAATCAGGCAACGTCGATATATTGATGACGCGCGGCCCAAAGACGTCGACATTGCTGATGCGCACATCGTCCAACAACATCTCCGTCGTGGCAGAGCCACCGGTATGCGTGAAGCGGAGATAAACACTGCTGTCGAGCGCGACATTCGCGGACATTAAGATCGAATCCAAGTCGAACGCGTATCGCTGGTACTGATTCACGACCGGCAGGCTAATTTGGTTGCCTTGCGCAACCGTGGTCCAACTATTTCCATCGCCACTAACGGACAGCGTCAGCGTGTTGGACGACAGGGTGTTGAGCGCCTTGAGCCAGAAATCGAGCGAGAGATTGGTGGCGTTTAACTGCGACGACAGATCGACCATCAAGGTGGCTTGCTGCGTCGCCGATGCGCTTTGGTCGAACTTGAGATGCGTACTGCCGCCGTGCGGTTCATTCGTCGTGACAAATTCGATGATGCCCGTGCCAGTCGTGCTGAAGGACCAGCCCGCTACGCCGCTGGCGCTGGCAGTCTCGAAGCCCTCTTCGTATGGAAAGACTTGTGCCACGGCCGGAGCGAGTTGAAAGGTTCCTTCGTAGTCGTCTTGCCCATTCGTCTCGCCGATCAGCGGATCGCTGTCTTGATTCATGCGGTTGCCGGCCAGATCGCGCACATCGGGACCGATCTGAAACGAGTAGCCGCCACCTAGGCTACCTGCCAGATTGATCGTGAAGGTGCGATTGTCGCCGCTGGGCACGGGAGCGCCGACGAGCGGCACGACAAAGCCCAACGGTCCAATCACGTTGACATCACTGGCGGTGAACGACAGTGGATCGATTGGCTCATCAAAGGTCACGGCGAAACTGCTTGTGGGCGTGACCGTGGTCTGCGTGATGATGCGCGGTCCGGCCAAATCGAGTTGACTGACACGCACGCTATCGAGGGTCATTTCGGTCGCAGCGGAACTGCCACTGTGGGTGAACCGCAGATAGACGCTGTTGTCTAGGACCACACCGGCGGCCGCCAGCACCGCGTCCAGATCGAAGACGAATTGGGTATATTGCGACGCCGCCGGCAACGTCATGGCATTGCCTTGCGCGACGGTTGACCAAGCGATGCCATCGCCGCTCACCGCTAGCGTGAGTGTGTTCGTCGGCACACCACTCAAATCCTTCAACCAAAAGTCCAGCGTCACATTACTGGCGCCGAACTGTGCTGATAGGTCGAGTAACAGCGTGGCTTGCTGCGTGGTCGAAGCCGTTTGGTCAAACTTGAGATGATAGCTTCCCGACTGCGGACTATCGGACGTAATTAATTGCAAAAGGCCACCAGACGCGACCGCAAAACTCCAGCCGGGCAAATTCGCCAGATCTCCTGACTCAAATCCTTGTACATAAGGAATGGTTTGCGCCGCTGGCGGGCCAATAACGAAGTTACCGAAGTACGAATCCTGGCTCGCTTCGCCCGGCGTCCCATCACCATCTTGATTCTGCAAATTGCCTGCGACATCACGAATATCGGGACCGACGCGTAAGGTATAAGCGCCATACACCGAACTCGACAATACAATCGTAAACGTGCGCTGGTCACCGCTGGCGATAGGCGCGCCGATGGCCGTTACCACATCACCGGTCGGTCCCGTCAATTGAATGTCCGCCGCAGTGAAGGTGGACGGATCAATTGCCTCATCAAATGTGACAGTCAACGACGCGCCGGCATTAACGGCCGAGTGCGATTGGACCTTAGGTCCCAACAGATCCACATTGCTAACATGAATGTCATCGAGCGTAAATTCCTGCGTGGCGCTGCCGCCGGTATGCGAGAAGCGAAGGTACACATCACTATCAAGCGCGACGCCCGCGGAAGCGAGCGCGGCGTCCAAATCAAAGGCATATTGAACATACTGCCCCAGCGGCGATGGGCTCAAACTGCTGGCATTCAGGAAGGGAGAAAAACTGGTGCCATTGCCGCTGACCGCGATTGCCAAAGATTGCGAGGAGTTGAGGGCTTTCGCCCAAAAGTCAAACTCCAGATCCGTCTTGCCAACCTGGCTACTAAGATCCAAGGCGAGCGTGGCGGTGTGTGTGCCGAACGATGTTTGATCGAATTTGAGGTGATAGCCCCCGCGCGGGTCATTGATATCGGCGATCTCCGTCGTGGCATTGCCTGTGACTGCAAAACTCCAGCCCGGCAAATCGGCGAGGTTGCCTCCCTCGAACCCTTGCACATAAGGAAACGTTTGCGCGACAGGCGGACCAATGGAGAAGGTTCCGTTGTATTGATCCTGGCCGTTGGTCTCGCCTGTGATGAAGTCGCTGTCTTGGTTCATCCAGTTGCCAGCTGGATCGCGTACATCAGAATCAATCCGCACCGTGTGTTGCCCGGTCACCGCGCTGGCGAGTTGCATGGTGAAGGTGCGATTGTCGGCGCTCGCGGTAGGTTCTCCAAGCAGCGGCACCACAAATCCAGCTGGTCCGGTGACGAGGATATCCGGCGTGGTGAATGTGGCGGGATCGATCGGTTCGTCGAATGTGACGGAGAACGCGTTCCCTCCTAATCCCGCCAGGCTCGTAATGCGCGGTCCG
>JBGSHH010000217.1:0-11269 GCA_041752355.1 Pirellulaceae bacterium
GCACGGAAACGAACATGAGAGCCGCGAGAAAGTACATCCCCACGCGCACAATCGGCGACTTCGCATCCGCTTCCGTGACTCTGATCATGGTGTTTTCCTCGGCAATTGCAGCCCCGCGATCACCGTTTCCAAAAACTCGTGGCAACGCTGGGCGAGCGCATCGACACCAGCGGGATCTTTCGGATACGGTACCAGTGGCGCGGAGATGTTCTCACAGGCGAGCGGCATCTTAAGGCCGGTAAAGGCCACATTGTCCAATAGCTTGTAATGATCGATCTCGCCAAAGCCGGGGGCGCAATCTTGATCTTGCGGCCAGTTGCGATGGTCCTTCATGCAAAAGCTACGTACGACGTCGGCGCATTTTTTGATGTCCGGCAGCGGATCGACATCGAGATAATCCATCACATTGCCGGCGTCGTAGTTGACCATGATGCCGGGATCGTTCACCTCGCGCACGATCTCCGCGCAAGCTTGTCCAGTGCCGGTTTCGCCACCGTGCTGCTTGACGACGAGCAACACACCTTGCTCCCGCGCGATCGGCCCGAGTTTCTTAAAACGATCGATCCACACTTCGCGGTTGCCTCCCTTGGTATGACCAAATGTAAGGACTTGCGGAACACCGCCTGCAGCCGCTTGTTTGATGCGCTGCGTCAGCACTTCCAAGCCGTTCTTCGCCTCGGGATAGATACCTGAAAACATCAGCACCGGCTCGAGTCCCAGGTCGCGACAGCGCTGGCCGAGTTCTTTCGCTTTCGCCTCGGGTGCGTCTTCCGACATCACCGGCACGCGTTTGCCATCTTCCAGGTGCGACGTTCCCCAGGCGACATACTTGTAGCCTGCCGACTTGATCCCTTCGAGGGCGCGCGCCAGCGGAAACTGACTATACGCAAGCGTCATGCAGGCGATCTGAAACTCCGTTGGCTGTGGTGGCTTGTCTTGCGCTCGGGAGACGCGCGCTGTCGCGGCGGCACCTAGGGCAAGCGCCGATTGCAGGAACGTGCGGCGTGGCAAGGGGGACATTGGCATGAGATGGCTCCGAGAGGTTAGACGTTGTCAAAGACCGATTGCTCGTTTCAGTCTTCGCAACATACAGGCTCGTTTTAAAAAATGCACGTCACGTTCGGCTACTTCGGAAAGTCTAGCTCTGGCAGTTCATCCTTTTCGAGAACGATGATAACGGGAGCTCCATGCGAGTCTAGGAATGACTCCACGGAGATGGTTGGTTCCTTGATCACTTCCTCGCGGACGAATTCCTGCACGGCCTGGAACTGGAGCTCCATTTCCTTAGTGGCGGCTTGGTCAGGCCGAAATATAACGTGCCCGACTACGGCATCAGTGAAATACCGCCTGTTAGAAGCGCCGTCTCCGATCACGACATAGTCCAGCGATCCATAAGGAAGTGCGTCGTGAAAACTGTAAATAAATGTGCCATACGTTACCGTAAGCAATATTGTCTTAGTTCCCGACCCAAGATCCCGAGGCATCGATGTAATCCGCAAATGTCGCTTTGGTTCCGGGCGAAAGTAGGGCGACAGGAAATAGCTCAATACCAAGGGCACAATAGCACTGACAACGAGAATTGTCCGTAGCGAAAACCGCATTATCTGCTCCCTTAGCTCCGCCATGCCTGCACATGGAACGAAGGATTGACCTCGATGGAAACTGCAGCGCTCACTTCCACCGAAGAAATCCAGAAACTGATGCTGCTCGCGATCACCACAGTCCTAAGCATGGCACACCTTTCACCCCACAATCGACACCGACACTAACCGTTCCGGCCATGGAAAACACAATCTGATCTCCGGCTACCAAAGTGTCAAACGAGCCATCTTCTTGTCCAGGCGTCGATATTCGTGTGGGCAATATTCATTTTGCCTGCGCGCGCGGTGAGTTGCAATTCGTGGGGTAGGCGTCCCGCCTGCCGTCTTGAATGCCTTGCCAACACGGCAGGCGGGACGCCTACCCCACGAAAACACTTGACTTTGGCTTGCTGATCGGCGAAGTTGCGCTTTGGTGGAATTCTCTCCGCGAATCACAAGGTGATCGCTATGCCGCTTCGGTCCTGCCTCGTTGCCACGCTACTCCTGCTTGTTCACTCGCTCTCGGCCGCGGAGCCAATCACCCCGCGCGAGAAGACGAACCTGCTCCGCGGCGATCATGTTCAGCGTTGGGAGTCCTATCTCAAAGCATCTGGTCGCGAGGATCCAAACCATGTCTTCGCCATCAAAGAGGGCGTGCTGCATATCTCCGGCGACGATCGTGGATATCTCGCCACAACCGATGCCTACACCAACTATCATCTCACGCTGGAATACAAATGGGGCGAGAAGCGCTCCGATACTTCAAAGTATGTCCGCAATTCAGGCGTGCTTCTTAACGCCATCGGCGAACACGGCAGTGCCAGTCCTTGGATGACGAGCATCGAAGTGCAACTGGCGCAGGGTTGCGAAGGAGATTTGATCGTAATTCGCGGCAAAGATAGCGAGGGCCAGTCGTTTCCCGCGACGATCACCAGCGATACGCGACTCGAATCCGACAAGCGCACCCGCTGGGATGCCAAAGGGACCAAGTCGGTCTACGCTGGCAAGCAATTCTGGTGGAATAAACACGATCCGACCTTTGAAGAACTCATCGATACCCGCGGCCGCTGGGATGTCGCCAGCAAGATGGGCGAATGGACCAAGGTGGAATGCATTTGCCGTGGCGATCGCATCACGATTAAAATTAACGATCAAACGGTCAACGAATGTTACGAGGTGAAACCTGCCGCCGGTCGCATTTTGTTGCAGAACGAAGGCTACGAAGTCTGGTTTCGCAATGTCATGATCGGTCCTTTGGAAAAAGAATAACGAGCAACCACTATGTCTGACTCCACTTCCGCGACGCGTCGCACCTTCCTCGCCACGGGCGCTGCGCTCGGTTCACTGGCCATCGCGCGCTCCGCACATGCCGCAGGCGACGACGTACTTAAGATTGGTCTCATCGGCTGCGGCGGTCGCGGTAGCGGCGCGGCGGCGCAAGCACTCAAGGCCGATCAGAACGTCAAACTTGTCGCGATGGGAGATGCGTTTGAGGATCGCCTGCAACTGAGCTTGCAAACATTGCAAAAGACAGAAGGCATTGCGGACAAGATCGACGTGCCGCGCGAACGGCAATTCCTGGGCTTCGATGCCTATCAACAAGTGATCGATAGCGGTGTCGATGTCGTGCTCCTCACCACGCCGCCGCAGTTCCGCCCTTTGCACATGCAAGCCGCCATCGCCGCCAACAAGCACATTTTCGCCGAGAAGCCGTGCGCGGTGGATGCTCCCGGCGTGCGCAAGGTGCTGGACCTGTGCGAACAAGCGAAGAAGAAAAACCTGTCCGTCGTTTCCGGTCTCTGCTTGCGATATTCCAGCGGCTTTCGCGAGATCGTGCGCCGCATTCACGATGGTCAAATCGGCGAAGTGCGCGCCATGTTGGCCAACGACTACCGCGGCCCGATTTGGGTGAAGCCACGCCAACCGGACTGGACCGACATGCATTGGCAAATGCGAAACTGGTACTACTTCACCTGGCTGAGCGGCGATTTTAACGTTGAGCAACACGTACACTTTTTGGATGTGTGTGCCTGGGTAATGCAAGATGAGTATCCACAGCACGCCATTGGACTGGGCGGTCGGCAAGTGCGCACCGGTCCTGAATATGGCAACATCTACGATCATCACAGCGTGACCTATACCTACGCCAATGGCGTGCCGCTGGTGAGTAATACACGTCAAATCCCCGGCTGCAAGAGCGACATGAGCGCGATCGTGCTCGGCTCCAAAGGGCAAGCGCTCATCTCCGAGAAACGCAACGGGCTGACGATCACCACCGATAAGGACAAGTGGGTTTATAAGAGCGATGAAGAAGACGACTTTTATCAAACCGAACACGACGAGTTGTTCGCCAGCATTCGCGCTGGTCGTCCGCTGAACAACGGCGTCTACATGGCCAAGAGTTCGCTGTTGGCAATTCAAGGTCGCATGGCGACGTATACCGGACAACAAATTGAATGGGACGACGCCATGGCGTCGCAGGAAGACCTCACGCCCAAGGCTTACCAGTGGGGTCCCGTTCCCACGCCGCCGATCGCGGTACCCGGCGTAACGAAGTTCATTTAGGATGCTCAGACTCATTGCTTGTAAGGAGTTTCGCACATGTTTCACGCTACCTCTCGGCGTTCTTTCTTAACTCAAGCGGCGGCCGGCGGCGCGGTGCTCGGTCTGGGCGATCTGGCGTTTCTTGGCAAATTACCGAGCGTTTCCGCCGCCGAAGCGACTCCTGATGCTAAAACCGTCGCGCTTCGGCCGGAAATCGAACCGCTGGTGAAACTGCTCGAAGAATCCTCGCGCGATAAGGTTCTGGAGGCCGTTGCAGGCAAGATCAAGTCCGGCACTTCGTATCGCGATGTGTTGGCGGCTCTCCTGCTGGCTGGCGTGCGCAACATCCAGCCGCGTCCTTCGGTCGGCTTCAAGTTTCACGCGGTACTCGTCGTCAATTCCGCGCATGTCGCCAGTATTTCTTCGCCGGACGAACATCGTTGGCTACCGATCTTTTGGGCGATCGATGAATTCAAGGGTTCGCAGTCGCGCGATGTGCAAGAAGGCAATTGGACGATGTCCCCGGTCGATGAAGCGCGCGTTCCCTCGGCCGACAAAGCCAAGGCAATGTTCATCGAAGCAATGGACCAATGGGACGAAGCCAAGGCGGATGCGGCAGTTGTCGGCCTTGCTCGCAGCGCCGGCGCGAACGAAACTTTTGAGTTGCTCTTTCGCTACGGCTGTCGCGACTTTCGTTCTATCGGTCACAAAGCGATCTATGCCGCCAACGCCTTTCGCACACTGTCGTGCATTGGCTGGCAACATGCCGAACCGGTGCTGCGTTCGCTAACCTACGCCATGCTGAACTACGAAGGGCAGAACCCTCAAGCCGCCGAGTCGGCGCCCGATCTACCCGGCCGTAAGAACGCCGAACTGGCGAAAAAGCTCGCGCCCAATTGGACGAGCGGCAAGCCCGACGATGCCGCCGTGAGGGATTTCGTCTCCACACTCCGCACCGGCAGCGAAGATGATTCATGCCGGCAAGTGGTGGAGTTGCTCAATCGTGGCGTGGCGGTGCAGTCGCTTTGGGACGCCTTGTTCCTCGCTTCGGGCGAATACCTGATGCGGCAGCCAGGCATCGTGGCGTTGCATGCCATGACCTCGACCAACGCCCTGCGCTTTGCCTACGACACGGCCGCCGAAGACCAGACGCGGCGCATGTTATTGCTGCAAAACGCAGCATTTCTGCCGCTATTTCGCCAGGCGATGGCGGGACGCGGCAAGCTCGGTGCGGGCGATATTCTCGAACTGGAGCAAGTCGCGCCGGCGGCTGGTGCGGAAGGTATCACCGAAATCTTCCGCGATGTCTCCGGCGATCGCCCGGCGGCGGCCAAGAAGATGCTGGCCTATCTCGATACCTCCGGGGACGCAAGTTCCTTGATCGATGCCGCCCGCGTTTTGATTTTCCTCAAAGGCAGCAACGCTCACGATTACAAGTTCAGTACCGCCGTGCTGGAAGACTACTACCACGTCTCACCTGCGTGGCGAAATCGGTTCCTGGCCTCGAGTGTGTATCAACTTCGTGGGTCCGGCTCCGGCGATAACCCGTTGGTCAATCGCACCCGCGCCGCCTTGGGGTAGACACATAGTAACCATCACGCGGAGCGTGATAAGCACATAGTATTCATCACGCTCCGCGTGATGTGTTGTGACGTGCTCCCTGCTGGCTACGAAGGGGACGATCTCTTGAATAGCCAATGGTTGGTTGCCCGCGCGGCATCACGCGGAGCGTGATGAGCACATAGTATCCATCACGCTCCGCGTGATGCTCGACTCCGTCGCTCAATCGGCAACAGCCACCAAGCGGCAAGTGTCCGCACGCGGAGCGTGCGGACTACGATCACATCGTTTCGGCGGTGGCATTCAAACTGAGGTGTTCGCTGTTGTCCAAAAAGCCGGCCAGCGAGCGACTGCGATAAGGTTGTTGCAGTTTGCGCACCGCCTTGGATTCGATCTGCCGTACTCGTTCACGGGTCACGCTGAAAATCTTGCCGACTTCTTCCAACGTGTAGGCGTAACCATCAGCCAGACCATAACGCAGCTTCAAGATTTCTCGTTCGCGATGATTCAAGCTTTGCATCACTTCCTCGATGCGAATCTTGAGCGCCAGTTGGTTGTGATCGTAAAGTGGATCATCGTCGCGATAATCTTCCAGGAATTCGCCGAAGAAGGAGTCGTCGTGGTCGCCAACCGGTTGATCGAGCGACAGCGGTTGCCGTGCCATCTTGAGAATGCACTTGGTATCTTCGATCGAGAGTCCCGCTCGCTCCGCGGTTTCCTCGGCGGAAGGCTCGCGACCGAGTTCCTGCAAGAGTTGCCGAGTCACCGTGCGGACCTTGCTCATCGTATCGATCATGTGGACCGGTACGCGAATCGTGCGGCTCTGATCGGCAATGGCGCGAGTGATCGCCTGGCGAATCCACCACGTGGCGTAGGTGCTGAACTTGAAGCCGCGCGTATGTTCGAATTTATCCACCGCCCGCATCAGACCCGTATTGCCTTCTTGAATTAGGTCCAAGAAGCTCAAGCCGCGGTTGCGATACTTTTTGGCGATCGATACGACCAGTCGCAGGTTGCCTGCCGAGAGATGACGCTTGGCGGCATCGTAATCTTCCTGACAGCGATCGGTCTGTGCCACGCGGCGCGCCAATGTGGCAGGCGTTTCATAAGTGATCCGCATCAGATAACGCAGTTCGGCTTGCAACTCGTGCAGCGCGCGGCCATCGGCGATGCCCTGCACCTTGGCGATGGCGATTTGCTTTTGCAAGACGTTCATCCGCTCGGAAATCTCGCGCAGTTTCTCGAACACTGGTTGCAAGCGATTGTTGCGCAGATTCAGTTCTTCGATGAGTCGCACCGCTTTATTGCGACGCTTCACCAACCGCGCCCAAGCCTCGCGACGTTGTTGAAGGTCGTAGCGTGTGCTGACGGCGATGCGATAGTCGCGATAGTTTCGCAGCAGCAAATGTCGTAGCGTGACCAGATTGGGAGTCAAACGCTTCATGATCCGCTTTTTCTCGGCCGTGTTCGTGACCGAGACTTCGATCGTGCGATCGAGCCGCAATTCGCCATCGCGGACTTTCTCGAGCGCCGACACCGCCCCCTGCAGCATGTAATCGGTGGCGAGCATGCCGTGGCGAAACTTCACGCGACAGCGCTCGATCTCTTTGGCGATGGCGACTTCCTGCACACGGTTGAGCAACGGAATCTGCCCCATCTGCATCAAGTACATGCGAACCGGGTCGTCGATGGAATCGCTCGACTCTTCGTCGGCAGGCGCTTCCTCCTCGATCTCCAGCTCCATATCGCAGGGATCGCCGAACTCGTTGTCGTGCAGATCGACGAAATGATCGAAGTTGTCTTTGGCTCGCGCGGCCTGGGAACTGCCGCCGGTTGTGGATTCCCCAGCGCCCCCACTCTCCTTCGAGCGACGCGATTGGGGGCGAGCGGTCGAGGTCGAACGAGAAGTCTTGGCCAAGGTGCAATCCTCCACAGGCGGCAAGTTCATGTCGACCGCGACTTACGCGGCCTGGCAACGGGTGGGTGTATTGCACAAGGGATGCCAACAGTTCTGAACGCCGCACGATTGCCATAACTACCTTTATTGAATAGAGTTGCGAAGAATACGCCAGGAATGCGTCAGGAGGGGATGTTGTCGAATTAAAACATCCGGTGTTGTCTAGACGAAACACCGTGTTCAAGAATCGAAACATGCTGGTAAAAAGGCAGCGACCATTCGCCTGGGGCCAGCTCGGAGAAGTCCGGCAATTCGCCGTCGAAACCGGGCAATACCCCCACACCCTGGCCCTCGATCCATAGGCTCCCGATGAAGAAGCAAATCGATGCGTTCGGATTCGCCCTCATTCCACAGGGAATCTCCGAGCGCGAAGTGGCGACGCTGACCACGGCCATCGAGCAAGCACTGCATGCCACCACCGATGATGCCGTCGCTTTGCGGAACCGGGGCGGGATCTACGGCGCGCGAAACATTCTGGAAATCTGTCCCAGCACGGCACTCGCCTGGCAAACACCGAGCTTATTGGCGTTACTCCGCGAATCACTCGGCGATGAGTTTGGCCTGGTGCGCGGGCTCTATTTTGACAAGCCGCCGGAGCGGTCCTGGTCGTTGCCGTGGCATCAGGATCTAACGATCGCTGTGCGACAACATCGTCCGTCGACGCGGTTTCTTCGTCCGACCATCAAAGCCGGCGTGCCGCATTTGGAAGCGCCCACGGAAATCCTGTCGCGGATGCTCACGTTACGAATTCATCTGGACCACGTCACTCCCGACAATGGCCCGTTGCAGGTCCTGCCTGGAACGCATCTCGTCCGCGCGGACGAGATCCCGATCGGCGAACCAACCATCATCTTGGCGCAAGCTGGTGATGTGTTGGCGATGCGGCCGCTACTAGCGCATTGCAGCGGCCCCTCCGCGCCACATTGCACGACGCATCGCCGTATTTTGCACTTGGAGTTCGCCGCCGATCGAGAATTGCCAGACGGCCTGGCGTGGCACACGTATCTGACGCGCGAGACTACGATTGGTCGCTCATGCCACCCATGACAAGATAACCAATGCCGCCGCCGAGGATGCCGAGGATGCCGACGCCAAACAGCACATTCCCCCAGAACTTGCGAAAGTTGATCGCGTCATCACGCTTCTGACGCTGCGTTTCCCAGGCGTCCTTAGCGGCCGCCAGTTCGCCATCGGCGACGTCGCGATTCATGCTCCCCAACACGCCTTGCTTGTTCTGCGCCGCGGCATGTTCGTAGGTCGTTTGATGCAGCTTGCTGGCGACGTTCACATACTGCTGGGCGTCTTCCTCGCTCCACGCGACTTGTCCGCCGAGGGTATTCGTCCAGTACCAGGACGCCCCCATCATTACGATCCCTATCAGACAGGCAACCAGACAAATCGTTTTCGCAACCATGGGTGATGTCGCCTGAGGCTGGAGGAAGGAAGTACGACGTATCCTAGCGAGGCTTTAACGCAGCAATTGATCGTGAGCGATCACCTTGCCATCGTTGATGCTGATCAGGTACGACATGCCGATTTGGTCCACGGTATCGGACAGGAACCGCACGGAACCGTCCATTAACGTGCAATACACACCACCTGAATGATTGCTGCGCGGCGCCGCGGACAAGTAACCATTCGTACCGCTGCCGAAAGTCTGGCAAGGCATTTTCGCGAGTTGCGCGCCGGCCAAGTCCGTGCAGTTATAGAGCATGTCGATATTGGAGCCTTGATTGTTCGGCGGCTGCGTTTGGCCAATGCTGGCAGGCAAGTAGGTGAAGTTCGTGCCCGCCGAGCCGCCGTGATGCATATCGAACGCCAGCAAACTCGAGCCGCTCCAAGGGAGCGCCCACGCGCCCCGTTGATCCTGATCGTTCGCCCTCACGCGTACTTCGCTCACACAAATGGTGTTGGTCGTACCATCGCGCAGGTCGGCTTGCGCTTGCGGGCGACCGGCGGTGAGCGCGCCCGGAAACTCATGCATCAAGTCGGTGTGAAACGGCGAACAATAAGCAGCATAGTTTCCTTTGGCGAAGCGTTTGCCGCTTGTGAAGCTGCTATCGGTATAGATCTTGCCGCGCGCTTGATCACTGGGGCACAACAGCGCCGCCAATGGTGTCGATTGCGGCTCGGTTGTTTGGTTGAGTATGCTCACTTTGAAGTTGAACTGATCGTGCAAACTTTGCTGCTCGATATACGGCAGGGTCAGCACCAGCCAGCTAAACATCTTGCCAGAGCGAAGATCGGCAGGATTGTCGATAATGCCTGCGGCAGGGTAAACCTGCATCGCCGATTCGTAGTTCAGAATCGCCAATTGCAGTTGCTTGAGGTTGTTCTGACACTGCAAGCGTCGGGCCGCCTCTCGCGCCGCTTGTACGGCCGGCAAGAGTAGTGAGACCAGCACGCCGATGATGGCGATCACCACCAACAACTCCACCAACGTAAACCCACGGAAGCGGACACGGCTGCGTTGCATCTGTATGACCCCTATGCACTCAGCGACCGGCAGCAGGACGGAGAAGAGAACCCCCGCTGTCGGTTACTTATCCTACGCCGCCGCGTGGTAATTTCGCCAAGACTGGCCAGCCTGGCAAAACGCGGCACGTTAGGTGTTATCGATCGGAAAAGGATGGTTTCGAGAGGACTGCTGTCATTGAAACCGCTGGCGCGCAGGAATTCAAGCATTTAGTTCAGGAAGTCCCAATTCCCAGGTGTCGAACGGAGCTAATGGGGGTGTCATGCCAATTGTTACATCGCGCGACGGAACAAATTTCACTGTTACATTAGTGCTAGCTCCGCTGGATCTATTCGAATCCGCCCAAATACGGTCCAAATAGGCGGCACGTCAGCGTTCGGCACGGGAAGTGCTATCTTTCAACGCCAGCGAAACACCAAGGCCCGACCCAGGCCCAATGGCAGGATGCTGACCCTCACCATACGACACGGAAGTCCCCATGCGACGCATTTTCCTACTTACCGTCACGCTTTCATTTCCCTTTGCCTGCGTCAATCTGTGGGCGCAAGATCCGGCTCGCCGCATGCCTCCTCCAGGCGCAGCGTTGACCGCCAGTGCGCTCGCCACACCTGCCGACGACATCCGTCCCGCCACCATCACCACCGGCACCAATATCGCCTTGATCGACATTGGCCATATCCTCAAGAATCACGCCCGCTACAAAGCCTCTCGCGATGCCCTGCAAGCCAAAGGCAAGGCGTTGCAAGCCTCGGCAAACGAACAGGCCGAGCAGCTCAATGCTCAGGCGAGCAAGCTGAAGGATTTCCAGCCCGGCTCGCTCGAATTTAAGCGACTGGAAGCGGAACTGGCACAGCGTCATTCCGACACACGCGTGAAGCTCGAATTGGAGCGTCGCGGGCTCGTTGATGAAGAGGTCAAGCTCTATTACCGGACCTACCAGGAAGTGCAAGAGGCGGTGAAAGTGATCGCTGAACAGTACAACATTCAACTGGTACTGCGCTTTGATGGCGAAAAGATGGACCCCACCGATCCCGACTCGATTCGTCGCGGGCTGATCAACAGCGTGGTCTTTCAACGCAACTTGGACATCACCGAACTGGTGCTGAAAAGTCTGAATCCACCCGTGGCCAACCGGGGCGGCAACAGCCTCCG
>JBGSHH010000218.1:0-11336 GCA_041752355.1 Pirellulaceae bacterium
ATACGCCGCCGACGCGAAGAATGAGTATGCTTGGGGGACGCAAGTGTGGGAGAAAAATGAACCTTGTAGATCATAGCCTGTCTCAAGCGCGCCGCCGCCGAGGATTCTGGTTGATTGGGGCGGTACTACTGGGTTTTATACTCGTCCCCTTGCTCGCAATTGTAGCAATGCGATGGAGATATCATCGCATCGAATTGGCAATCGCGGCCTTGGATCGGCAAAATGCCATCGCCCATAAAGAAGGCGTGATCGAGTCGCCTTGGTTGCCAGCCGCGTTATTTCCACGACGCCTGCCCAAGAGCATCACGGTTCGAACCGCTGGCGCTCGCACGAAAACCATTGCGCCATTGCTGCGCAACGTTCCGTGTATTGATGGGCTAGAGTTTACGGATTCTGAGCTTAGTGTAGAAGAACTAAACGCGGTGTCTCACTTGCGAGAATTGAAGCGGCTATCGTTGGCACGTTCAAACATTAGTAACCAATCGCTGTTCACGTTACTTCAAAGCCACGAACAACTCCGTGAACTTGATGTCTCGGATACAGCGATTAATGACGAACTGTTTGTGGAACTAGATTCGTTGCCGAGCTTGCGCAAACTAAACATTGCCAATACGGCGACCACGCTGGCAGTCGTGCGAAGTTTTGAATCGAGCCATCCGTCGGTCACCATTCATTGGCGGCCCCCGTTGACTTCCCGCCAAAAGCAATGTCGCGACACGCTGCTGAAACACGGTTTTTCCGTTTACGATGAGTATGGTCCACTGAGCATTCTTGACGAACATGAGTGGATGGTCGGACTTCCCTTGAAAGGACTTCCCAGCGATGCCGATTGGCATGAACTCTCAAGTCTCGATGGCGTCCTTCACCTGCACCTTAAAGGCCCACAATATACAATTGAAATGTTGCCGCTGTTCGCAGCGTTGAGCAAGCTGCGTGAAGTAACGTGGGAGGTACAAGCGATTTCCGCCACTGAGCTTAGGCAAATTGCGAGCCTCGCGCACATTCGTTGGCGTCTGATCGATGGCCAGAGGTGCTACGAAGTTCGAGATGGTAAGCAATTTCGTATCGATGAGCGTGGGGATAGTTCCCTACTTTCCGATGACTTTGCACCTTGAGCTCGTTGTGCCCGGAATCGATCACCCCATCCCCCCGTGTGTTCATGGGAGGCTAAAGGTATGATGGCGGATGGTTTTTGCACTATCCTTTCTTATCGATCACGATCATGAGCCACGAAGAAGAACTCGCGCTGGACGATTCGGTCCAGGAACTATTGGACCTCAATCAGCAATTGCTCGATGCGATTGTCGGCGGCGACTGGGAGACCTACGCCGGGCTGTGCGATCCCACGATTAGTTGCTTCGAACCGGAAGCCAAAGGCAATCTGGTCGAAGGGATGGATTTTCACCAGTTCTACTTCAGCCTCGGTGGTTCCGAGCCCGCCGTCGCGCCGGTGGTGACGATGGTGTCGCCGCATGTGCGGTTGCTCGGCGAGGAAGCGGCAATCGTGTGCTACATCCGGCTCAATCAACGCGTGAATGCTGCTGGCGAGCCGTATGTGTCCGCTGTGGAAGAGACCCGCGTGTGGGAACGCGTGCAAGGCGAGTGGAAGCACGTCCATTTCCATCGCTCGGTCGTCGCCTAGTTGTTGGCCGCAAGGTCATTTCGGTAGCGGCGTGCGAAAGCCATCGCGCGGCGTCGGCGGCTCTTTCGAGAGATCGATATTGATCCAACTCGGTCCATTGCTCACGCGCTGCCCAATGGGCGGCAGCGGGCGAGCGCTCTCCAAGGGCTGATCGACGGGAAACCGCGACGGGGTGAAGGGCGTGGGCTGCCAGGTGTTCAGGCCGGTGGCAAAGGGCGTGAAGGTGTCTTGCCAGGGACGCGATAGTTCCCGCGACATGCCCGTTTTGGTCAGTCCCCCAACGCCTTCATGCACCATGGTGGGCACGCTCGGCGAACGCGCGGCGAAACTGCTGACATACATCGAATGCGTGCGCGGAAAGGCTTGCGCTTGAAAATTCCCCGCCTGGGGCAGGGCGAAATTTTCCGGCAGGTTGAGCGGCGTCGCGCGGAAGGGATGGCCCGTCATTTGTCGCGCGAAGGGGTGCGTCGGTCCTTCGACTTGTCGCGTGGTGAGCATCCGCGTCGGACCTTGGCCCAGCAACACAGGCGTCAGCGCTAAACAACCCCAGACGGCAATGCATACGGATAGTTTCATCGATTCCTCCATAGGAAATCTACCTCGAAATGGCACGTTTCGCAGGCGAATCTCCCGACGCAACCCCTGCCACCGACCGCCGGGAAGCGTAAGATGGAACAGAGGTAACGAACGTAGGCGTTGTAATTGGCGGAATTGAGCATGTCCCGAGTTGTGCTGGCGATGAGCGGCGGTGTCGATAGCAGCGTCGCCGCGCACCTGCTTTTGGAAGCTGGCCACGAAGTGGTGGGTGTCTTCATGCGCCATGGCGAGGAATCGGTTTCCGCCTGTGCGATTGATGGGAAGCCGATTCCGACGCTGCTGCCGATCGTGCAAGAGCGCGCCGATCACAAGCAAGGTTGCTGCAGCGCCAGCGATGCCGCCGACGCGCGCCGCGTGGCCGATAAGCTCAACATTCCGTTCTACGCCCTCAACCTGCAGGCGGAGTTTCGGCAGATCATCGATTATTTCGTCGATGAATACAGTACCGGTCGCACGCCCAACCCGTGCGTGATGTGCAACAACTGGTTGAAGTTTGGTCGCTTGTTCGACTATGCCGACAGCCTCGGTTTCGACTACGTCGCCACAGGGCACTACGCGCGATTGGAACATCGCCCCGGCGAAAAGTATCCAGCGCTCTGCAAAGGGGTAGATGACGGCAAGGATCAGTCGTATGTGCTGTTTGGCATCGCCAAGGAGTTATTGCCGCGGATGCTGCTACCCGTCGGCGATTACTACAAGCCGCATATCCGCGAGATGGCTGCGGCGCTGGGGATGCGCGTGGCGGATAAGAAGGACAGTCAAGAGATTTGCTTCGTCACCAGTGGCAAGCACGATGAGTTCGTACGCTCGCGGCGCGCGGCGGATCTCTCGGGTCAGATCGTGACGATGTCCGGGGAAGTCGTCGGCACGCATCCCGGCATCGAGCGTTTCACCGTCGGCCAACGCAAAGGCATGGGAGTGGCGATGGGGGAACCGTACTTCGTCGTGCGCATCGAACCCGATACGCGCCGCGTCGTGATCGGCAAAAAGGAAGATCTCGCCCGTCGCGAACTCACGGCGCAGCGTTGTAATTGGCTGCTCGACCGCGCGCCGGCCATCGGCGAGTCGTTTCCGTGCACCGCGAAGATTCGCTACAACAGCCCTCGCCAGGCGGCTACCGCGCAGTTGCTGGACCATGATCGTTTGCAAGTCACCTTCGACGAACCTCGCTACGGCGTCGCGCCGGGGCAAGCGGTGGTGTGCTTTGAAGGGGATCGTGTGCTGGGCGGTGGTTGGATTGAGTGAGTTTACATGGTTGCGATCGACGTGATAAAATGCAATCGTGGCGTTGAATATTCGGGAGGGATAGCGATATGGCGACAGTGGATGAAGTTATGGAAGCCGCGCTTCGGCTCTCAGTAGAGGATCGCGAATTGCTGGCGGATAAACTCTACGAGTCGCTTCCCGATGCGAGCGAAGTTTTAAGCGAACGCCAACTGCGCGAGGAACTTGATCGACGTATTGCCGCTTATCATGCCGGAACCGAGCCGACACTCACGCTAGAGGAAGCACGTCAAGAACTCCTGCGGGAACTAGCCGACAATGCCTGAGATTGTGATTCTGCGACGTGCGCAGCGCGATTGGCAGAAAGCAACGCGTTGGTATCGCAAGCAGGATATTGGTCTTGCAAATCGCTTTGTCGAACGAGTGCAAACACTGCTAGATCGGATCGCAGAAGATCCATCACTGGGCCAATTGATCTTCACCGAATATCGATTTCGACGGGTTCACCGTTTTCCGTATGTTGTCTATTACTCAATTCACTCGAGCCACGTTTTGATCGTGGCAATAATCCACGAGCGCCGACTCCCAGGACGCTGGATGACGGAAACCTAACACCTTGGGTCTCTAACAACATCTTCCTGGCTTACGACACGGTTCCGTCAGCTCCACCTTTCGCCCGTCCGGATCGCGCACGACGGCGCGCCGGGCACCCCCGACCAATTCCGGCGGTTTCACGATCTGGCCGCCAGCAGCTACCAAGGCTGCGACGCGGTCTTGCATGTTATCCACCACAAATCCCAGCCGAGCGCTCGTTGCGGGCGTGTGCTCACTGGCAGGATAAATCTCCAGCACCAAATCGCCGAGTTCCGCCGCGCGATGTTCCGGCCCTCGCCCATGCTGTTCCGAGGCGAAGCGAAGCCCCAGCGCCGCGTAAAAGCGTTCGCTCGCCGCCATGTCCTGGGCGTAAATCACCAGTAGGTTGAGCGTTAGTTGTGACATCGTGTTCATTTCCAATGACGATAGCGGGGAGTGGTTCAAACTAGCATATTGCCGCCCCGTTCGTCACTCGCCTGGCCGTAGCTTTCCCCCACCGTTCGCGTCCGCTATCATACGGAGCATGTTGGAGGCGATTCGCCTGTTGCTTTGCTCCGTGAAGGAATGCCGCCATGTTTGCTCAGTTGCTCGCCCAAATACCGCCCGCCCCCGTCCCGCCCGACCAAGGAACTTCCTCGTGGGGCATCTTCTTCATGGGGGCGGCGATCCTCGCGCTCGTCTTCCTGATCGTGCTCGCCATTGTGGCGCTGACCTACGGACGGATTTGGTTTCAAGCCTACATGTCGAGCGCCGACGTCAGCATTTGGAGCCTTGTTGGCATGGGCTTTCGCCAGGTGCCGCAACGGGTCATCGTGCTGGCGAAGATCATGGCTTACCAATCGGGTCTCGATACCAGTCGTCGCAACGGCATTAGTACGACACGTCTGGAAGCGCACTATCTGGCTGGCGGCAATGTGATGAACGTGATTCGTGCGCTCATCGCCGCGCAGCGCGCCGGCATTGCCATCGACTTCGATCAAGCAGCCGCGATCGATCTGGCGGGCCGCGATGTGCTCGATGCCGTCGCGACCAGCGTGAATCCCAAAGTCATCGATTGCCCCGATCCGACCCGCTCGGTCACCGGCAATCTTTCCGCTGTCGCCAAAAACGGCATTGAACTGCGCGTGAAAGCCCGCGTGACGGTGCGCACCAATCTGGGCCAGCTCATTGGCGGCGCGACGGAGGAAACAGTCATCGCGCGCGTTGGTCAAGGTATCATCAGCGCGATCGGTTCCGCCGAGTCCCAATCGGAAGTGCTGGAGAATCCCGACCGTATCAGCAAGGAAGTGCTGCATCGTGGTCTCGATACGCAGACGGCGTTTGTGATCGTCTCGATCGACATCGCGAATATCGAAGTGGGCGATAACATCGGCGCTCGTTTGCAAGCCGACCAGGCCGAAGCCGACACGCGCGTCGCCCGCGCCGAAGCGGAACAACGTCGCGCGGAAGCGGTCGCCTTCGAGCAAGAAATGAAAGCCCGCACCGCTGAGAATCGCGCGCAACTCGTGCTCGCCGAAGCAGATGTGCCTAAAGCGATGGCCACCGCGTTTCGTCGCGGACATTTGCATGGTCAAGAGACGACCGGTAACGGGACGAAATCCTAGGCATTGAGTTCGGCCGATGGAAAACAACCCTTATGCTTCGCCAGCGGATGTCGCGGCGCCACCTCCATTGGAAAGGCCGCTCTTTGGCAAATTGGCGCGGCTGTCTTGGCAGTTGCCGACAGGATCGCTGGTTTTCACCATCGCGATGAATACGGTGTTTCGCAATATCCCCATGCTGGGGCTAGTCGGCGGGCTAGTGTTCACGATTTGTTCGATCCTTGGTCTCTTGCTCGCGGTTGTCGCGTTTGTCGCGTCTTATAAGTCCGCGAAAGTACGCGTGCACGCCATCGGTGGATTTCTCGTCAGTAGCCTATTCATCGCGCTAGCCGTCGGCTCATTTTTCGCGGTGAATGCTGCGCGCGATGCCGCGCGTCGGGCCCGCGTGAGGCAAAATCTCGACCAGTTGGAACAAGGCTTGAATGAATTAAAGCGAAGCCAATCTCCCCCCTGATTTCACTCCCGGAGCCGGTGTGTTTCCCGCGCCGCACAACCATGCACTACCTCTTACTGCTTCCCTTTCTCTTGGCGGCCGATCCCGCGTTGGACCAAGGCAAACTGCTCAAGACCTTCCGCGACGAATTCGTCGCCATCACGCCGGGCGAAGGAAAGTTTCCCGCCAGTTTTGAGATGGGGCGCGCGGCAGGGGGCCATGCCGCCGAGCGACCGACGCACAAAATCACGTTCAAGCATAAGTTTGCGATGGCCAAATATGAGGTGCCGCAGAATCTGTGGGAAGCCGTGCTCGGCGAGAATCCCAGCAAGTGGAAAGGTCCGCGCAATTCGGTCGAGATGCTCAACTTTGACGAGGCGGAAGCGTTCTGCAAGAAAGCGACCGCGCTACTGCGCGCCGCCAAGCTTATCGAAGCGACCCAAACGATTCGCCTCCCCAGCGAAGCAGAGTGGGAGTACTGCGCTCGCGCCGGCACCACGACGATCTACTCCTTTGGCGACGACGAGAAGGAATTCGGCAAGTACGGCTGGTTCACTGGCAATGCCGCTGGCAACGACCCACCGGTTGGAGCGAAGCAGGCCAACGCCTGGGGCTTGTATGACATGCATGGCTATCTATCGGAATGGTGCACCGACACGTGGCATCCCGACTACAAAGACGCGCCCGCCGACGGCCGCGCCTGGATCACGGATACCGAAGCAGGCAAAGCCCAGCGCGTGCTGCGTAGCGGCAGTTGGAAAGACCCCGTCGATCGCTGCACCAGCAGTTTTCGCAGCGCCGGCACAAGCGACTTGCGCGACGACGCCGTCGGCCTGCGCTGCGTGTTGGAATAGTAAACCGTTGACCATCAAGGATTGCATCATGTTACGCAACATTACCGTCGTCGTTATCGGATTGATTCTGTGTGCAGGCAAGCTCTCCGCTGCCGATTTCACACCCACCGCCCAGGCCTCCATCGTTCCCGCCGAGAGCAAGCTCGAACTTCTCTGGGCAGCAGGGGAATTCACCGAAGGGCCGGCGCTGGCACCTGATGGCGCGATTGTCTTTTCCGATATCGGCACCACGATTTACCGGTTTGATCCCAAGACTGGCAAGGTCACCACGTTTCGCGAGAAGTCGGGGCGCGCAAATGGGCTGATGTACAACGCCCAGGGAGAGCTCATCGCCTGTGAAGGAGCCAGCAGCGGCGGCGGACGGCGAATTAGCATCACCACCGCCAGTGGAGATGTGAAAACGCTCAGCAGTGGTTGGCAAGGGAAGACCTTCAATAGCCCCAACGATCTAGCGATCGCACCCAACGGTGACATCTACATCACCGATCCGCGCTACGGCGGCGATGAACCGCGCGAGATCGACTTTGAAGGGGTGTTTCTCGTTAAGCCCGACGGCACCACGACGCTCGCCACGCGCGATGTTACCAAGCCCAATGGCATTCTCATCACGGCCGATGGCAAGACAGCTTTCGTCGCCAACAACGATCCGCGGGGAACCAAAACGCTGCTCCGCTTCACGCTTCAAAAAGATGGCTCGCTGGCGGATAAGCAAGTGCTGTTCGATTTTGGTGAAGGTCGCGGCATCGATGGCATGACGCTCGATCAAGAAGGCAACATCTACGCCACGGCCGGCACCGGCGACAAAGCAGGCATCTATGTCTTCGCTCCCGATGGCAAGCAGCTCGCATTCATCGCGCTCCCTGGCGATCCCACGAACTGCGTCTTTGGCGGCGGCGATCAAGCGCGCATGCTCTACATCACTGCCGCCACCACGAAGAAATCCGCTCAAGGTGCCACGCTCTATGGCCTTTATCGCATTCCGCTCGCCAAGCCTGGCTATCACCTGGTTAAACGGTCGCAGTAGACCGGGGCGATCGCATCGGCAGCGCGCTGCCGCGCGGTTGGCGTTCGATGATCAACCACATCACTAGTGCCACACCGAGAAACGCGAAGCCCACGAGCTGCGAAATCGTGAAAGAGGTGCCGAGCGCGCCTCCTTCGTCGGTGCGGATCACTTCCAAGAGGAAGCGCGAAATGGGATGCAGCGTCAGCATCAGCGCGATCACTTCGCCATCGTGCCGTCGAAACGGATAGAAGAACCACAGTACCAGCGCCAAGAGCGCCGCATCGAGCGCGCTATAGATCTGGGTGGGATGGATCGGCAAACTGCGGGCAGGAATCGCGCGCAACGGCCACTCGACCACCTTGTTGCCCGGCATGATGAGCATGAAGTCTTTGTGCTTGCCGGTGAGATTGTTCTGCTCGACGATCCGGGGCATCTCGAGAATCATCTGGTGCGCTTCGCGCAAGTTATCGAACCGCGTTCCCATCAAGCCGACAATTTCATCGCCCACCTGCAAGCCAGCTTGTTCGGCGGCGCTACCGGGTGCGACCCAGGCCACGGCGACTTTCTCTTTGCCATCGGACAAGCTTTCGATTGCTTCCAAGCGAAAGCCAAACAGCATGCCGGAGACGAGTTGATCTTGATAGGCAGGCGCTTCGGGGGGAAATTGCACGGCCAAATTCGGCACCGTGCAAAGTCCGCCATAGCAGCAACCATTCAGCAAACAACCGATGCGCCCAATCGCGAGACCGACCATCATGCTCGGCGCAACCAGATCGGCGATCGCCAGCGTGGGCAGCTTACGCAGACGACAAAACACGAACAGCGCCAGTAGCGCGCCGATCGCCGAACCAAACACCACCAAACCGCCGCCGACGAAATCGAGCAACGCATAGACCGTTTCCTTGATCGTATCGCGTTGAAACTGATCCCATTTCTGAATCACAAAAAACAACCGCGCGCCGACGATGCCGCTGACCATCATCCAAAACGCCAGACTCAAAATCACTTCCGGATCGAGTCCCATGCGGCGGGCGCGATATGCAGCCAGGCCGACGCCCCCCACGATCGCTAATAGCAGCATCGTCCCATAACCGCGAATCGGCACCCCCAGCGGCGTTTGTCCGTCGTAATCTTCGATGCGCGGCATGACGATCGCCAGCGCTAGCGCCACCAGCATCATCAAGGCGACCGACGATTGCAGTTCCTTCAGCCCTTCGCCATTGCGCAGCGCCAAGCCAAGCCACACCAAACAAACGACCGCCCACGCAATGAGCGCCCAGCCCAATCCAAAGACAGGCAAGGGGCCAATCGCGTGCGGAATGTGAAAAAGTGTTTGCAGCACGAGGAGTGAACCAGTGCGAGTAGGAAGTTCGTTAAAGCTCGATCACACGATTGTCGATCAAGCGCGTGCCACCCACCTTGGCGGCGATCAAGGCGACCACGCGATCGTGAATCGCGGCGACCGGCGTCAGTGTCTCTGGATCGGCCAAGGCAATATAATCGATCTCGGTGATCCCGGCAGCAGCAAACAGGGCGTGCATTTCGGCCACAATGGGCTGCGTTTGGCGTTGTCCGGCGGCGATTTGGTCGGCTGCTAGCTGCAAAGCGCGCGATAGCGTCAGCGCTTGCGAGCGCTCCTCCCCACTCAGATAGCGATTGCGCGAACTCATCGCCAGACCATCCTCCTCGCGGACTGTCGGCTCGACACTAATGCGAATCGGCAGGTTTAAGTCCTCCACCATTTTACGCACGACGAGCGTCTGCTGGTAATCCTTCGCGCCGAAGTAGGCCACATCGGCGGGGCATAGATTGAACAATTTCAACACGACGGTGGCGACGCCGCGAAAGTGTCCCGGACGAAAAGCACCTTCCAGCGGCAGCGCGACACTCGGCGGTTGGATGTACGTGGAGTAGCCAGGGGGATACATCACGGTGTTGGGCGGCACGAAGACCGCCTCCACGCGATGCGCGGATAGCGCGGCCAGATCGCTTTCCAGCGTGCGGGGATACTTTTGGAAATCCTCCTGCGGACCAAACTGCGTCGGATTGACAAAGATCGTAACCACGGTCGCATCGCACTCGGCATTCGATTTGGCCACGAGGCTGACATGACCAGCATGCAGCGCGCCCATCGTGGGAATCAAGCCAACGCGCTTGCCTGCGCGCTGAAGCGATACGATCGCATCGCGGATCGCTGGCGGATCTTCGATAATCGGAGGAGTCATGAGCGTTGTCTCGTTATCGGGAAGGAATCTAACGCATCGCAAGTACCGCCGCGGTTAGTTCTTCGATCGCCGCTTCGGGCTTCGCTGCCGATAACCGCACGAGCGGAATACCCGGCGTGCTGGCGACGAATCGATGGAATGCGTCGCGCTGCGCGGCAAGTCGCTGCGCATGTCCACGGCGCTCGTCGTCAAGCGTCGCGTCGGGATCGAACAGTAGCAAATCGTTGGGCGTCTCGAGATAGGCAATCAAACGAGGCGAGGGGAGATCGGCGAACGCTTGATCGTACGCCGCCAGCGCGACTCGTTCCGCTTCGCCTGTGAACCACAACTGCGCGCCGAGTCGGATTTCCGCTGGCCAATAATTGCTAATCAGCCACCGTTGCGGATGGTTGGACAGTTGGGTGCGGAGGTCTTCCGCGAGACGCGGCATCAGATCGGTGTAGTGCTCCACAAACGAATGCTCGGGATCACTCACGGTCGCCGCTCCCCACACCGTCATCCCGCGCAGGCTGGAACGTATCGCGGGAATCGCCTGCCTAGTGAGTCGTTCGACGGTCGTCTGCGCCACATAAAGTTTTGCGAACCAACAAGCGCTGCTTAGCGCTACGTAGAGAGGTGCGGAATTCACGTGCGTCCAAAGTTGCTCGAGGGTTAAGCCTGTGTCGGGATGCCGCCAGCGCGGAGCAATTTCGATTGCTGGCGCCAACACAAACCGCCGCCAGGCCATGCGCGGATGAGGGAGTGTCAGGCGAGGACTGTCTAGCCGCTCCTCATCATACAACAACAGATCGAGGTCGAGCGTGCGCGGCCCCCAAAACGTCGAGCGCTGCCGCCCATGCGCCTCTTCGATCGCGTGCAATAAGGCGAGTACCGCAGGCGGAGAGAGGTCCGTTTCGAAACGAGCAGCCGCGTTAATGAAGGGAGTTTGCCCAGCGGGACCGCCTACAGGCGAAGTGGCATGAAAGCCGCTGGCAATGAGTTGGTGCACCTGAGGATGCTTTGCCAACTGGGCCAACGCGCTGTGCAGGTTGGCTGCCGCATCGCCGAGATTGGCACCCAGGGCGATCAAACAACAGGCCATGAAATACTTCGCCAAAATCAAGGAAATGTGGGGGGGACATCCAAACCACGGCTGACGCCGTCGACGGTCGCTCCATACG
>JBGSHH010000219.1:0-5743 GCA_041752355.1 Pirellulaceae bacterium
TGCTCACTAGCGACCCCGCCCTCATCGAGCGCGGCGCGGAGATCAAGACACTCGAACAGGAACTCGGCAAGATCGAAGGCTTTCTGCGCGACTTGCCTGTGCGGCAGACCGAACACAAGGAACATCTCGCCAAGATCGAAGATTCGTTGCGTGGTATCCATCCCCATTGGACCATCGCCCAGTTAAATAGCCTGCGTCTTTCGCTCGATGATCGCACGCGCGTTCGCGCGTTAGTAAAGCAGCACGCCGATCTCCAATCGCAGCAGGCCAGCAACGCGGAGGATGCGGAGAATTATCGGTCGCGTATCGCCCGCGATCAATCGCGTTTGGCGGGTATGCAAGACGGCGCCGATGTCGAAGCGATCGCGATCGCCTTGGCGGGGCATGCGGAGTATGCCAGCCAACGCTCCCAATCCCGCAACGCCGCCAGCACGGAAGCGCGTTTACGGAGCGAGATGGAACAGCAGCAAGAACGTCTCATGGCGACGGTGCCGGATTGCGACGGGCATTTGGAAAGGCTGCAGCCGCCGCTCGCCGCGACCATGGATCAATTCCGCGAGGAGTTCGCCACTTGCCAGCGCGATTTATCCCAATCGCGCGCGCGGCTGGCGCAGCAGGACGAGGCGCAACAGAAGTTTCAAACCGATCTGCTAGAACTCGAAGCAACGGGACGGGTCCCCGATTCTTCGCAGCTACTAGCGCTGCGCCAACGACGCGATGCTGGCTGGGAGTTAATCCGCGATCATTACCTTAAAGGCACTCCCCGCGCCGAGGCGATCGCTGCCTGGCTGGCGGACCAATCGGGTGACATTGCGGAAGCCTATCCACAAGCGGTGGCCGAGGCCGATCAACTCAGCGACGAGCGCTTGAAAGTTGCCGACCTGGTGGCGAAGAAGGACAATCTCCTGCGGCAGCTTAACAATGCCGAGGAAGCCGCAGCCAAAACCAAGCGTGAAATCGCCGCCTTGGAGGCGCGGCATGCCGAGATCGACGGGCGCTGGCGTAAAGCTTGGACCGCGTCTGGCGTCACGCCGCTGACACCCTCGGAGATGCTGGAATGGCTGCGGGGTCTGGAAAACTATCAGCAGAAAGGACGCGAGCGTCAGCTAGCGACCGTCACACAACGCGAGTGCGCCGCCGCCTGTGGAGCGTTTGAGAAATCGCTGCGCGACACGCTCGGCGATCCGGAGACGAATATCGATCGCCTCGTGCATGCCGCCCGCGCGAAGCTAGCCGACTCAAAACAGATTGGTGGCCGTCGTCAGGAACTCGAACAGACCATCGCCGAAAATGAATCGGCGCTTGCGGACACCGACGCGCAGGCGGCGCTGCTAGTGAAGGAACAGCAAGCTTGGCGCGAAGCGTGGCAAGCGCTGCTCACGCGGCTCAAGTTGCCGCTGGATTGGGAAGTGAAGGCCATCGAAGAACTGTTGGTGGCGCTCGAGCAAGCGTTTCACGACGAGCGTCTGGCCAACGAGATCAAGCCGCGCATCGACGATATGAGGCGCGAGCGAGACGCTTTCGACAAGGCATCGCTCCAATTGTCGGACGCCGTCGCTAAGGGTTTATCCGCCATGCCGATGATCGAACGCGTGCGGCAACTCGGGCAGCGCTGGACAGCGGCTCGAGAAGCGGCCAATCGGCGCGAAGCACTGACGAAAGACGCGCAGCGCGTCGCCTTAGAGCTAGGCGAACGTCAGTCGCGACTCGCAGAACTAGCGAAGCGCCGCGCGGCCATGCTGGCCAAAGTGAACGTTGCGAGTGATGGCCAGTTCCTCGAACTGACGAAGCAAGCGGCCCGGCGCGACCAACTACAGGAGGAGATTCGCAAGGAAGAACGAGCGCTGAGTGTGGCGCGCGAGCAAGTCGATGAGAAGGCATTTGAAGCCGAGTTGCAAGCGCTCGATCTGGCCGCGATGCAACGCTCGCGAGACGAATTGAATCTCGAGATTCAAGCTTTGAACGATCAGCTCGACGCGCTGCAAGTCGCCTCCGGCAAGCTCCAAAATGAAATGGAGCAGTTGCACGAGGAAGGCGAATCGCTGGTGCTTCAACAATCGATCGAAAGCCAACGCGGACAATTGCGCGAGCATGTCGAGCGTTGGTCGTCGCTGGTACTGGCGGAAAAAGTGTTGCAAAATGCCTTGGATAAATTCCAACGTGAACATCAGCCGGCGGTGCTAGCAGAAGCGCGACGGTTGTTCGAGCAAATGACGCGAGGGGAGCATATTGATATTCGTCGCGCGATCGGGGATACCATTTGGGTGGTCGATCGCCAGGGGACGGAGAGGAAGCCCGATCAACTCAGTCGCGGCACGCGCGAGCAATTGTATCTGGCGTTTCGCTTGGCGTACGTGCAGCACTACTGCCGCGATAGTGAGCCGCTGCCGGTGGTAATGGATGATGTGCTGGTGAATTTCGATCAACAGCGCGCCGCCAACACGCTCGCCGCGCTGAACGATATCTCACGCGACTTGCAAATCATTTTTCTCACTTGCCATACGCCCACGGCGGCGTTGGTGCAATCGCATTGCCCGACGTGTCATACTTTGGAACTCGGCGCGACGCTGACCCAGACGAGTTCGGTATGAGCCATTCGCCTTGCCACGCAATTTTTGTCTATGGCACGTTGCAACGGGGCGAGGAGCGCGAACGTTGCTGGCCTAAGCCGCCGCTGCGCGTTCAAACCGCCACGATCCGGGGAGAACTCCGCGATCTCGGCGAGTACCCCGGGCTAATTGACGGTGAAGATTGTATCGCAGGTGAATTGTGGGAATTGCGGTCGGATGATATGGCAATCACCCTACATGAACTTGATCAAGTCGAATGCTTTGGGCAAGGGGAAGTTGATCTTTACGTGCGCAAGACCATTGAATGTCTACTGGCGGACGGCACAACGGCAACCGCCTTCACTTATTATCTCGCCAGCGTTAGTGATGCTCGCCAACATCCGCGCGTGCTGCCGGGTCCCGATGGCATTTGTCGTTGGCATCGCTTTCGCGGCTAGTCACTAGACATCGCTGTAGCGCTGCGCCATCTCGCGAATCATAGTGGCGACGCGGCGACGGCAACTGATCGGCGTAAGTACTTCCGCTTCCGATCCCAGTGCCAGCACGCGTGGAATGATTTCCAGTTCGTGCGCCGCTTTCACCGTGAGAATGATTTCTCCCGACGCCAATCGCTCGACTTGTTGACCCGCATGCCACGGGTCTTCTAAGACCCAAGGGGCGGCATGCGCGCTAATGCGAATGCGAAAATCGGCCGTTTTCGAGCCAGAAAAGATTCCTAGACTCTGGCCGAGATGCTTTTCCAGATCGAAATCGGCTGGCTTTTCAAACCATAGATCGATCGCGTCGGCTTTCAGAAAACGATCGAGCTTCCAATGCCGCACGCGTCCTTCGCCATCGCGAACTTCATGCGCAGCGGCGATGATGTAAAGGCTCGATTGGTAGAAGACCACGGCATACGGCTCGATTTTGCGGAGTTTGGGGTCCTGCCCTGGCGATTGATATTCGATATCTACCACGCGATGGTCGAGGATCGCGCGATGCAACGTGCTCAAGATGCCATGCTGCGATTGATAACTCTTGGCCGGCGTGCCGCGCACGAACAACACCTGACGAAACTTTTCATAGTGGCTCCAGACCGCCGCCGGCAGCGTTTCCTGCAGCTTGTTCCAAAACGATTCGATCCCCACCCAAAACGGCGTGCCAGCGAGCGGATACAGCAAGTCGCGACTGAGCGATAAGGCGATGAGCTCGCTCGCGGAGGCGGTGATCTTGTGCGTCTCCTTCACGCCTGGCCCCAACTTCCAAATCTTGCCGCGCCCCGTGTTATGCACGGCGACATCGATGCCGGCCGCTTGCAATGCTTCCAAGTCGCGACGCACGCTGCGCACGTGGAGCGAACCCAGGCCGAGATCATTCACCAGGTCGTCCCGAATCTCCTCGATCGTTTGACCAAAACGGCGACGCTCGAGAATTTGCAGAATCTTATGTTGCCGAATGAGTTGCTCGTTGCGGGCCATGTTGTGCACATCCGAAGGCGGAGGGAAACCATCGCTGGCGACAGTGTAACCAATGGCCCCCGCCGAATCGAGACGCGAACGACAATCCAGTCGCGTGTCAGTTCCGTAGCTTTGCTCCTGCGACTAGTTCACGGAAGGTCGCGGTGCAGCATCCGGCGCGCTGACGAAGAAGTCGGCGAAATCGGTGACCGAGTCAGCCGTTCCTTCCAGGTCATATTCGTCTGAAATCAAGCTGCCGATCATCGCCTGCAACCCACGTTGGCCGACCGCCGTGGCATGATGCGTGGCCAATTCGCTGGTGAAATTGAGCAAATCGTACACGCGACACTTGGCCGGCAGCACGCGTTGACGCTTGAGACTGAGCGCGTCGAGATTCGCCAGGCCGTAGGTTTCGTGCAAACTACCGGTAAGCCGATGGTAATCCAATAGCAGGCTATCGCTGACGATCGCCTTCTGGGCATTTAAGCGAACCAATAGCTTATAGATCCGCAGGCATTCGTTGACACTAGCCCAGGAATTCTGCGCGCTGGTGAAGCGTTGTCGCAGCGCCGCGTAGCCATCGCCATTGTCGAAGGTCTCCAGCGCGCGGCCAATGCAATGGGCCAGGTCAGTCCCTAAGCTGATATCGCTGCGAAACGCGCGGGCATAGCCGATTGCGCCGTTGGCACAAATCAGCCGCAAAAACGACACAAAAATGCGTGGCTGGCTAAAGCCGTCAATGGGCGTTTCCAGCACAAAGCGATGTTGAAACTGGTCGCTGCCGATGTTGAAGGAATTCTCGCCCGAGCGCGGCGTGTGCGTGCTAGTGATCACGCCTGACTCGTAGCGCACATCATCTCCCTCGTAGCGACCGACGAGTTCCGCGACCTCAGGTTGGCGAATGATGGGTCGTTTGGGATTGCTCACCGCCAGAAGGTTCGCCTTGCCTTTGCCGTTGCGCTCGATGCAGAAGCGGAGCTGATCGTTTTGCGCTCGTTCGCTGATGCGCTGCAGAACTTCCGCTGGCGAGAAGTAGCGAAAGACATTGTCGGTGACGCCAAATCGCGAGAAGAAGGATTTCCAGAAGCGCGGCGTAGGTTTCACCGTTTCGCCTGCAATATCGAGCTCGGTGACGCTGACGCGGCCAACCTTGTTCGTGTGCGCGGCGGCGATGCGGATGTCTTGCACGCGTGTGTGACCGTAGTGAAATGTCCAATTCATGATGGGTTCTCCATAATAGCGAGTTGAAAATGGGAAACGATTGGTGAAAGGAATCTACGACAGACGCGACAATCGCTGATGCCAAGGGAGATTGGCGCCGCGATGCAGCGTGACGAGCTTGGGCAAGGCGACATTCGTTTGGGACAGCACATCGCGCATGTTGCGCGTGATCGCCTGAATATTTTGATTGAGTGTCAGCGATCGCCAGCCGTCATCAGTCCAGACGTATTGCTCGGCGGCGAGCGCCGTTTTGACGAAGGGATGCGGTGTTTTCTTGCACTGCACGATTTGCTTGATCGGCTCGCTGGGATGCAACCGTAGCACGCGCCCCGCCATTTGCACCGTGCAACTGCGCCCCGAAGGGCGGCAGAAAACAGTGCGCAGTGAAGGACAATCAAAGCCTTCGGTCAAGATCGACATATTGATCAGCACTTCCAGTCGCCCCGCCTCGAAGTCGTCGAGTTGGCGTTCGCGATCGGTTTGCGCAGTGACGACTTCCGCGCGAACGCCAGCCCC